>SKQX01000069.1 GCA_007118795.1 Thermoflexales bacterium
CCATAGCTGCGATGGCAATCGCATGTGATGGCGGAAGGCAATAGGTCTCACATCCTGCATAACCTGGCGAGCGCGAACAGCCTTCAGCGGGAGTCCGTAATACCGGTCCATCAAGATACTCAGATCGCTCTCAAGCGCCCTACGATCAACGTCCTCAACGATCGCTCTCATCCGGATGAGATGATCGACGATGGCCTGCTCGTCCGTGCGGACGAGGGCGACGTACAGGCGCGTCAGGTCCGCCCGCAGACGACGCCCAATCCGCCCGACCATACCAAAATCCATGGCGCCGATCAGCTCCCCGGGCATGACGAAGAAATTGCCAGGATGGGGATCAGCGTGGAAGAACCCGTCTTCCAACACCTCCTTGACGACCATGCGTGCGGCGTGGGCCGCGACACGCTGGCGGTCGTAACCCGCCTTGTCCAGTGCTTCCACATCGTCGATCTTAATGCCCCGGATTCGCTCCATCACGAGCACACGACGCGTCGTGAGATCCCAGTGTATCTGGGGTACGCAAAGATACGGCTCCTCAGCGAAGTTCTCCCGGAAACGGTCGGCGTTATGCCCTTCACGGAAGAAGTCGAGTTCAGTGCGCAGCGTCGCGGCAAATCCCCTGGCGATCTCCGGAAGATCATACAGCCTGGCCAGCGAAACACGACCGTCGAGCAACTCCGCTGCGGCCTGGAGGATCTCGAGGTCGACCTCGATCGTCTCCTCTATCCCCGGTCGCTGCACCTTAACCACGACCTCGGTACCATCGTGCAGTATCGCCCCGTGGACCTGGGCCAATGAAGCGGCGGCGATAGGATTCTGGTCGATGGTGGCAAACAGCTCAGCCGTCGTCTTCCCCAGTTCCCTCTCAATTCGCTCATGAATCGGAGCCCAGGGTTCGGGGGGGACGGCATCCTGGAGTTTGGTCAGCTCGGCAATGTAGGCCGGAGGCACCAGATCCGGACGCGTACTGAGCACCTGCCCCAGCTTGATGAACGTCGGGCCCAGCTCCTCCAGTGCCAGCCGCAGCCGCTCGGGGGCGGCGAGGGGAGCCGCCTCCTCGCGCCATCGACGCACCAGCCGGCGGGGCAGCCCCAGGTAGGGCTGCAGCTCCACAAGATCCACGAGCTCGCCCAGACCGTGACCGATCAGGACGTGAGCGATCTCACGATAGCGCCTGAGATGCCGGACCGTGCGCTGCGGACCTCTGATCATCCTCCCACTGGAGCCGTCTGTTCATCCCCTACAAGATGCTTCGACCCTCACCTTTCCAGCACCTTCAGCACCTCGATGCAGGTCGGCCTCCGCACGTCTGTATGACCAAGCGCCACGGAGACCTTACCGCCCATAGGAGTCTTCCAACCTCACGCCTCGCCACCCTGTTCTTATCCCTGTCAGTCCTGCCCTTCAGGCATCCGTTCCAGGAGCTCCTCCACCTGCGCCGCCAGACCATCGACTCTCTGGCTCAGTTCTTCGAACTCCTTCCGGGTGACAGGCCGGACCCGCTCCACTTCGCGGCCGATCATCTCTCGGAGCTCCTTGCGCTCTCTCTCCCCCCTGGCGGCCAAGGCCTCGACCAGCTTCCGAGCCTCTTCACGATCGACATCCTCCTCTCTCACCAGCTCATCGACCACCTCATTCACTCGTTCCCGGGTCATGTTCCACGCGCCCAATCCCACCAGCACCATCTTCTCCAGTACGCCTGTCATCTTTTCGCCTCCTTTTTGTTCGGCCGCTTGTACCGGGTCTGCCACGCGATGCTCCAGGGAGTCTCAGTGTGAGGATGCGTTGTCACTACGAGCTATTATAGTGATGCTCAGGACACGGTCAAGGCCCAACTCTGCAGGGACTTCGAAGCAAATCCCCCATAGACCCATGCTTGACGCGCACCCTTCTCGCCGCTAGAATGGGGTCTATGACTGATGGGCAGATCGTCACCCTTACTACGGACTTTGGCCTGGCGGATCCCTACGTGGGAGCCATGAAAGGTGTGATGCTGAGCATCGTCCCGCACGCGCACTTGGTGGACATCACCCACCAAATCCCGCCGCAGGGAGTGCGGCAGACGGCCTTCGTGCTCTACGCCGTGTGGCCCTTCTTCCCCCCGCGCACCGTGCATCTGGTGGTGGTGGATCCTGGTGTAGGCACCCAGCGTCGTCCGATTGCAGGACAGACGGCTCACGGCTTCTTCGTCGGCCCGGATAACGGCGTCTTCAGCTACGTGATGGCCCAGGAGCCGGTCAGTTCGCTGGTGGAGCTCGTCGATCCGCAGTACCGCCTCGCCCCGGTCAGCCAGACCTTCCACGGCCGCGACATCTTCGCGCCCGCCGCTGCCCATCTGGCAGCCGGGGTCCCCCTCCACCGGCTGGGACCCGCGGTCTCCGATCCGGTCACGTTTGCGCCTCCGGCGCTGTCTGTGAGCCCGGGCCAAGTCCGCGGCGAGGTGATCTACATCGACCACTTCGGAAATGCCATCACCAGCATCGGGCGGCTTTCTTGGGAGGGAGACTTGCTATCGCTGCAGCCGGCCTTCGCCGAAGACGGCCCGTCCGGCACCCGGATCCCGGCACCCCAGGCGTATGTCTCCGCAGGCGGACAAGAGCTCAGGGGAGTACGACGCACCTACGGCGAGGTCGATGCCGGAGAAGTGCTTGCCCTCGTGGGGAGCACGGGACACCTGGAGCTCGCCGTCCGGGAGGGCAGCGGCGCTGACGCCCTCGGTCTCCAGTCCGGTGACGCCGTGGAGCTCCGCTGGTAGCCCCCCGTTGCCAGCCCCACCCCCGACACCAGATCCGAGTCGTTTCCCCTCTCCCCTCGAGGGGGGGAGAGGGCCAGCCCGGCTTCCCTCCGCCCCTGGGAGAGTCCTGCGCCAGCGCTGCTAGCCGGGAGAAATCCCTCTCCCCAAGGGGGAGAGGGTTAGGGTGAGGGGGACCTCATCGTCGACAGCCGGGTCGCCCTAGGGACCTAGCCCCTAACACCTCGATCGCGTCTGCACAGCAGCGATCCATCCGCCCCTCGGTCTTCTCCCGATGACAGGAGCGGGAACCAGGCGAGGCAGGTGCTGAAGACACCTGGGTGTACGGCGGTGGGAGGAATCTGACGGGAGCAGCTAATCCCAGTCGCACTGTGGGATCGAACCACCATCTCGCAGTGAACGGAGCACACGCTCCGGCGTCAAAGGGAACTCGTCGATCCAGACCCCGGTCGCGTCGTGGACGGCGGCAAGCAGGGCCGGAGCCAGTGGGAGGAACGGCATCTCGCCCATGCCCCTGGCCCCCCACGGCCCGCGGGAATCCGGATTCTCCACGATGATCGTCTCGATGCGCTCGGGCACGTCGGCGACAGTGGGGATGAGATACGTGCTCAGGTGCGGAGTGAGCACGCGCCCCGCCTGCGTGATGAAGTTCTCGCAGGTGACCCAGCCCATAGCCTGGACCACCCCGCCCTCGATCTGGCCCTCGACCTGCTCGGGGTTGATCGCTCTTCCCACATCATCGGCGCACACCACGCGCCGGACCCTCAGTTCCCCCGTCTCCACGTCCACGGCCACCTCCGCGACCTGGGCCACGTAACCATACGCGAAATTGGGGAAACCTTCCCCGGTCCGGGGATCGAGCGGTATGGTCTCTGGCGCCCAGTAGGTGTGCTCGGCGACAGCCGGCCTCTCGCCCTCTCCCCATCTGTCGAGCGCCATGGCGGCTGCCTCCCGGACCGCGTTGCCCGCCATGAAGGTCGTGCGGGATGCCGAGGCCGATCCGGAGCTACTCGGGCTCGTGGCCGTGTCCGAGGCGTCCAGACTCACCCTTTCCATAGACACTTGCAGCGCCTCGGACGCCATCTGCTGAATGACCGTGTGCGCACCTTGGCCCACATCGGCTGTCCCGATGGTCACGATGGCTCGCTCGATCTCGTCTTCCCCGCGCAACTCAATTCTCACCCAGCAGTTCTCCTGATAGCCGAAGGAGAACCCCACATTCTTGAAGCCGACCGCCATGCCGATGCCCGTGCGTACCGCCTCGTCGGGCCGCCCTGGTAGAGGCCCACCCTTCGCCCCCGGCTTCTGCCAACCCTGCTCCCTCCGTTCCCAGCCAGCAGCCACAGCACAGCGCTCCGCGACCTCCTGAAGATGAACCCCGCCGGCCAGCGGGGTTCCCGTCGTGGTCGGCATCCCATCCTGAAGCAAGTTCTTCATTCGCAGCGCCACCGGATCCATCCCCAGGGCCTCGGCCAGCTTATTCATCTGCATCTCAGCGGCGAATATCCCCTGCGGCGCGCCGAACCCGCGCATCGCGCCGCCAGGTGGGTTGTTCGTGTAGACGCCGTCGACATCCACCTTGGCGTTAGGAAACAGGTACGGTCCGGTACACGTGATCGTGGTGTTGCCGAGGACCTTGTTTGTGGTGTAGCAGTACGCCCCGCCATCGGCCACCACCTGCACCTCGGCGGCAACCAGTTCCCCTTCATGCGTGGCCCCCCACCTGCAGCGGAACCACATCGGGTGGCGCTTGCAGTGCCCTCTTATCGATTCCTCGCGCGTCCACGTGATTTTGACCGGACGCTGGAACCGGTAGGCGGCCAGCGCCAGCACGATCTGCACCGACATGTCCTCACGCCCGCCAAACGCTCCACCGATGGCGGGGTAGATCACCCGTACCTCCTCCGGCGCAATGCCCAGCGCGTGGGCAATCTGACGCTGGTCCTCCCAAGCCCACTGCCCAGCCACCACCACCGCCACCCGACCCTCATCGTCGATGTACGCCAGGCCCGCCTCCGGCTGAAGATAGGCGTGCTCCTGGCTCGGAGTGTGGTACTGACCCTCAACAACCACATCGGCCTGCGCCCACCCAGCCTCCATATCGCCCTTCCGGATCTGGTGGTGGCAGATGAGGTTGCCCTCGGTGCTCAACTCGGGGTGGGGCTCGCTGGCCTCCCGTCCGGGATGGAGTTTGGGGGCGTCGGGCTTAAGCGCCTGGAAAGGGTTACTGACCACAGGCAAGTCCTCGTACGTAATCTCTATGAGGTTGCGCGCCCGCTCAGCCGCCGCCTTAGTCTCCGCGACCACCAGTGCCACTTGGTCGCCCACAAACCGCACCACGTCGGCCCCCGGTCTGCCGGAACCAGGCCCGCACAGCACAGGCTGATCCGCTGTCTGCAGCCCGTACTCATTCACCGGCACATCCTTGGCCGTGAGGATCGCTACCAGACCTTCTACTTCCTCCGCCTCCGATGTGTCGATGCTGAGTACGCGGGCGTGGGGCCGATCAGCGAAGAGGATCGTGGCATGGGCCATATCTGCCATCGCGAAATCTCCGGGGAACTTCGCCTGCCCGGTGACTTTGGCACGGGCATCCGCACGCACCCAGGGCCGTCCCACTGTCTTGGTCATCCGTACTCCCTCTCCATCGCGTGCGCAGCTAAGCCGCGTTCACACCTCGCTGATCTCCGATGACAGAATTCGGCGCAGAATGGCTACAGTGGCGGCGTACGTTGAATCGACCCCAAAGTACGACAGGCGTTGTGCCCCCAGGTTCTTCCCCTTGCTCAAGGGAGTATCGGACGCATAATGGATAATACCGACGTCGAACGGCACGGTATCCGCATAGAGAGTGACGATCTCGTTGGTAGGGTGGCGCGTAGGACGGACGGCTTCGTAGATGGCGGAGAGATACGGACCAGCCTCCATCTCGATGTCCGTGTACCCCTCGCGGTAGAAGACATCCATATACTGTTCGTTCTGAAGGAACGTTCCCCGCACGCTGATGGCCTTCTGGTTGTCCAGAGCAGTTCCGTGCACCAGATACGGGGCCACGTCCGCAGCGTCGAAGCAGTTGTTGCACAGATAGGTGTTGCGCGAGTGCTCATCGTGGATGACGTAAGGGATCATCACGTCACCCATGCGTCCGTTGAGGGTGGCCGCCTTCCCCAACACGTAGAAGCCCCGGAGGGCATCGACACCGACGGCCACCTGGGACAGGATGTGGTACGCGCTCATTCCCAGAGGATAATCGATGTTGATGATCACGGCGTCGCTCGCAGCCAGGCCGTCGAGCCCGGACATGTCCAGACGAGGATCGAACCAATCTGGACGCAGTTGGGACATCTCGATCACCTGTGCCTCGACGTCAAAGACGTGATGGCTCTCGATGTGCTTGATGCCGCAGCGGGATTCCTCCTCCTCCCGTTCGTGCCACACGTCCTCACCGCGATACGTGTCCATGTAGTCGCGCAGCACGAAGTAGAGCAGATTCTCCCGAGACGACCGCACCTCCCCGCGGCGGATGCGGGAGTACTCCTGCAACAAGGCCCGCCGACCGTTCCGGTCCAGGAACTCCACAAGCTTCTCCTCGCGACGCAGAGCGAAGCCGGAGAGCACGTTGACCACACTGTGTACGTTGCTGGAGACGAAATAGGCCGGCCTATCGTGCAAGTCTACCGGCGAGCGCTCGACGATGAACTCCCACCACCGGCGCACGGCCTTACGGTAATCTACCCGAGAGCCGGCCAGAAGACGCACGGCAAACCGCTTCCGGTCCCGGCCCACATCTCGCAAGAAGGCGGGAAACTCGTCGCCCCAGATCGACTCCAGATGAGCGACGTCGTCGGCAGCCAGTCCCAGCACATCCGAGATCTCCTCCCGCCGGTCTGACCATCGGGGCCCAGTACTGGGCCGACAGCTCTCCAGTTCCTCCAACAGAGGATGATCGCGAAGCCGCCGATGCAATTTATTCCACTCGATCTGCAGGGCGGTGAGCATCGGGATGATATCGTCGATGTCCGAGACACTGGCGATGAAGACGGCCATCGTCTCACGGCCGTCGAAGAAGCTGCGCCGACGACGCCCGGGAGCACTCACCGACCGCCAATCCTGCACGTCTCCATATCGGCGACGCGCGAAGACCCGCTCAGACTGGGCCATCACCACCAACCTGGTCTGCCGAATACAGTGGGGAAGCCGCAGCGAGCAGTAGATGAGCACGGCCGCATCCGGTTCCTCCTCGCGAGCCTTGACGTGGAGCGAGGAGTTCGTGCTCAGGTGCGACTCAACGAAGGATCGGACCTGGACCTCGTCCGTGGTGCGCAGCAGCGAGTAGTAGGTGCGCATGTAGAGGGCGATCTCTTCGCTGCCGGTGGTAGGGACAGTTCTCTCCATAGTTAGCTGTCACTGATCAGCAGACCCATCAGCTTCCCTGTCAACACGGTGCCTGAACGGTTCTGCCGCTCGTGCAAATCGGGTTCGCCGTCAAGGGCGGCTGTCACGGGAATCTCCATCCGCGGCCGCCTCGACCGCACGGATGATCTTGTGATAGCCGGTACAGCGACATAGATTCCCGCTCAGTCCGATCTCTATCTGCTCACGGCTAGGTGCCCGAATCTCCTCCACCAGACTGGCAGCGGCCATCACAAAACCGGGGGTGCAGTACCCACACTGGACGGCGCCCTCGTCGATGAAGGCCTGTTGGACTGGATGGAGCTCATCGCCCTCGGCCAGCCCCTCGACCGTGCTGATCTGAGAACCGTGGGCACGCGGCGCTGGAGTGAGGCACGCCAAGACGGAGATGCCGTCCATCCAGACGGTGCAAGCACCGCATTCACCTTCACCACAGCCCTGTTTGGCGGCGGTTAGGCCCACATCCTCTCGCAGCATATCGAGTAGGGTCTTGTTGTTGGCCCCCTGTACCACGACATTCTCGCCGTTGACCGTGCATTCGATGGGCTCCAGTCCTTTGTGGCGGTGACAGATCGTCTTGCCGGCCAGACGGGGTGAAAACCCCCTCGTGCCACCCCACAGCGTGGGCGGCGCGTCGGGGATCTCCCCCCGCTCATCGCCCTCACGCAGCCTGGACAGCAGCCGTCGAACCAAAACCTTTATGACCTCCCGGCGATAGCCCGCACCCGCTCGGATGTCGTCGATACATGAGGTGGCTTCGGCGGCCAGCTCGGCCGCCGTCTCGATCACGTGCTGGTCCAGCTCCCGACCCAGCAGCGAGCTCTCAGCCTCTCTCGCCCGAATCACCGTGGGCGCCACGCTTCCCAGTGCGATGCGCGCCCGGGTCACCACCTCCTCATCGAACGTCAGTACCCCTGCGGCGTTCACCACGGAGATCGCGTGCACGCGTCGAAGAGCCAACCTGCTGAACGCGCCGCGCTGATTCTCCGCCAGGGGGGGGAATACGACGTCCGTCACCATCTCGTTGAAGCCCAGCGCCGTCTCCCTGACCCCGCGGTAGAAATCCGCCAGAGGCACCGTCCGTTCGCCGTCCGCACGGCTCAGCCTCAGTCGAGCGTCCAAGGCCAGAAGCGCCGAGATCGTGTCGTTGGCCGGTGACCCCGTGACCAGATTTCCGACGATCGTGCCCCGATTGCGCAGCTGTGGTGTGCCCACGTGCCAGCAGGCTAGCGCCAGCGGGTATCCGTGCTTCATCAACAGGTCGAAGGTCAGCGCCTGGTTGTGGGTCACCATCGGACCTACGTGAAGCCCGTCGTCTTCCAGACAGACGCGGTTCAAACCCCCGATCCGTGTGATATCGATCAATGCCCGCGCCTGTCGAACACCGCGCTGCAATTCGACGATCAGATCAGTCCCGCCCGCGATGATGCGGGCATCGGGGCCGTGCTCCGCCAGAAGCCGAAGAACATCCTCAACGCTGGTGGGAGAGTAGTAGACTTGCCACATGCCCTATCTCCTACACGGATGCAGAGGAATCCGTAGCGACGGGGTACAGAAATCGGGTTTGACGCTCCAAATGTGGGCATCAGAGAGATCTACCATCGATCCTCCTCAGGCTGAGTTACCGTCCGGGCCTAGACTGTCAGAGCGCCACACTTCGCCACATCGGTGTTCTGCCCGTGGTCCGCTGCGCCGGAGCGCGACAGCCCCTGCGCAGCTCGGGCGGCCGAACCGTCAGTGACGCCAAGACTCGTAATGACACATCCACCCATCTCGCGAGTCAGGTCGTACCTGACCTCATCTCGGGCCTGCTCGCTAAGTATACACGGAGAGCCGCGCCGTGCAACCGGTACCCACTCCACCCATCCCCCCGTTACCCACACCACCCCCTCGATGGATCATTGGCCGACGCACAGCAACAGGAGCGGGAGGTGAGCTGCGCGTTATCCTCCCTCTGCCCTGGAGGTGAAGGGTCAGACCGGCAGTGCCGGGCCGTGAGAATCCCTCTCCCCCCGAGGGGGTAGAGGGTTAGGGTGAGGGGGGCTCATCTCCATCGCCAGCCAGACCTTCACCACGCAAAGGCACCTCGCCCCCCAGTCGCCCAAACCCAGAGAGAGGACGAAGTCTGTTCACGCGGGCGAGGCCTATCGCTGGACAGAATCCCCTAATCCAATACAATAGCCCTACCCCACGCTACGGATGGGCGCGGCATCTGGCAGATCGAAGGGAGGAGGGAGAGACCTGATGAAAAGACCGGCAATACCACTACTCGCAACTCTGACCCTGCTGTTCAGCTCCCTCGCGTGCGCTCTCGCCCCACGAATACGCGATCTGGACATAAGTGTGCCGACCATCGAGGTCGGGGAGGACCGGGAGGAGACCCATCGCTTCCCCTTGGCTGGCGCCGGATCAGCCAGCCTCGCGACCGTCTTCGGTGCCGGGCGCCTCCATCTAAGCGCCGGAGCACCGGACGATCTGCTGTCGGGTGTCTTCCGATACAATGTCCCCGCGTGGGCCCCGGAGATCGAGCACCAGGGAAACACCCTGACCGTTCGTCAGGGTGGCGACGAGGGCAGATGGGGCATCCCCAGTGGGAACGTGCGAAATCGGTGGGAGTTGGAGGTGTCACCCCTGGTGCCGGTCGACCTGAACCTTAAGGCCGGTGCCGGGGAGGGCGTGCTGGACCTCACCGGCCTCCAGATCGCAGCCCTTGACCTGAATCTCGGTGCTGGGGCCTTTGTGCTACGCTTCGACGAACCGAATCAGACGGCTATGGACCATCTCACGCTCGATGCAGGAGCTTCGAAACTCGACCTGATCGGACTCGGCAATGCCAGTCCCGCCACCATGAGGCTTCAGGGCGGCGTCGGCGACATACAAGTCGATCTCACCGGTCCGTGGGCTCAATCGGCTGAGATCGAAATCAGGGCTGGGGCCGGAGCCCTTGCCCTGCGTCTGCCTGACGACGTGGGTGTGCAGGTCGAAGTGCGAAAGGGCCTGGCGAATGTGGACGCCTACGGGCTGCGACAGATGGGCACCACCTACACCAACGATCTATTTGGTGAGACGGAGACGGAACTGGACATCGACGTCATAGCCGGTGTGGGCACCATCCGCCTGATCGTGGAAGGCGCCATCGATTAGCGTTAGGGAGGATGGGGCCGCACAGACAGATCGCCGCCCCTGGGACCTCACGGACCTGGGATCACCGCTTCTGCCACCCAGACCAACCGCAGCGTCAGCGCATTCGTGGGATCAGGACAGCTCATCACCCTCTTGGTCGTCGCCGGCACCGGGGCGTTACCTGGCTGAGGACCATCCCCTGACGGCGTGCCACCTTCGCCGCCCACCGGAATCATCAGCTCCGAAGATGACGATCATCATCGTCCAAGCCTGGCGATGAGTCAGGCTACTGAGCTGGCGAAGGGCGGCGGACTCCGGAGTCCGAGGTCGCCGAGCTGACCACCGACTAGGGTTCACCCTCAAGTTTGGCGATGAAGACGGCCAAGCTGTCCCCTCCCTGGATCCGCAACCGGGGCATCTCAAAAAGATTCTCCCGAGTGTAGGTGCGTCCCCAGTCGGTCGTCACCGAACCCCAGTAGTTGGCTGATTCCAAAACGGCGATGACATCGGCGTCTCGCCGTCCCCCCGGGTAACAGAAGAACCGAGGCACTCGCCCCGTATGATGCTCAATGGCCTCGGTGATACCCAGCACCTGATGGACCAGGAAGTCGTAGGAGCGCCCGCGAAGATCCACATGGTCCCGACCGTGAGCCTCGATGGACATCCCGGCCTCGGACATCTCCCGCACCTGCGCCCAGGTCATGTACGCCTCGCTCTCGTAGTGCGCCGGCGTCGCCAGTACGAAGAAAGTAGCTGGGAAGCCGTACTCGAGCAGCTTGGGAAAGACCACTTCGTAGGCATCGCGGTAGCCGTCGTCAAAGGTAAGCACCACCGGCTTCTCCGGCAACGGATACCCCTCTGTCAAAGCGAGATAGACATCGGTGAGGGTAATCGGGCGGTAACCCGCCTCATCGAGATAGCGCAGCTGAGCTTCAAACACCTCGGGCGAGACCGTGAGATCTCGGCGATAGACGTCGGCGTCCGGCGGAAGCTCGGAGACGTAATGGTACATCAGAATTGGGACCTTCACCGCGTCCGGGAGCGGGACAGCGGTGGGCGTCGGGTCCGGCTCAGCATCGCTCCGCGTCCGAGATCCGACCGGCCGCTCCGTCGGCGTAGCTAGCTCGACCAGCTCCCAACGTCCGTGAGCGGGACGGACAAAGAGGATACCCAGGATGGATGCTACCAGTAGCAGTGTGAGCGTGCTTGCTATGAGGATGGTTTCCAGCGACCTCCCACCCAAGGGCTCACCTCCGTCTTGGTTTCCCATCCACTCCTCTGGACGCCATGCCCAAGGCCTCTTAGTGGTTCTCTCGATAAGTCTGCAGGGAGACCTGACAGGTTTGCGAGGGCCCTATGTGGCCAAAACCATCTATGAGAGCGGCGCGTTCTGTAGATGCGGTAGCAGTCATCAAACCTGTCAGGTCTTAGAGACTTAGCGAATCGACCCCTTAGTGTTCCGCGTTCACAAGATACGATAGCCCGAAGTGAGGCCTGTGTCAAGACTCCGTACGCCGTCCAAGAGCTGTTTTGGCCAGTCGATGGTGCGGGATAGGGGGAGTAACGCAAGGGAAGGCACCCACGCACCTCGACGACAGCGG
This sequence comes from Thermoflexales bacterium, assembly GCA_007118795.1. GTDB lineage: Bacteria > Chloroflexota > Anaerolineae > B4-G1 > B4-G1 > SKLM01. Next base: position 11,887 of record SKQX01000069.1, read on the forward strand.
AGCAGTCGGCATCAACCAGCAGCCGAGGGGGGTTTCATCCCACCCATCACCCTCGATCCTCACCGGCGGCCCGGCGCTGCTCAGCTGATTGATCTCTGGTGGCGAGGGAGATGGCGGTTCAGGTCGGATCGGAGCAGGACTGGCACCAGCGTTCCAGCGCTCGCCTCGTGGCACAGAAGGCCAGCCGAGGGAACTCATCCGGCGAGAAGAAAGCAGCTCGGTCCGCGTCATCGGCAGCCCGCAACTGCCCCCCCACACGCCGGCCCCTGTACACAATCACGATGTCAGCTCCCGCTTCGTGCTCGTATCCGCCGATGACGTCGAGCAAGCCGGTGATCTGCACGTCCATCCCCGTCTCCTCCCGACACTCACGGACCGCCGCCTCGGCTGGAGACTCATCGAAGTCTACAAAGCCGCCGGGAAACGTCCACTCCCCCTGGTGTGGCTCCATGCGGCGACGGACCAGAAGGACTTCTCCGTCCCGCTCGACGATCACACCAGCCGCCACCTTGTGTTCACGGAAGACCACTCGGTCGCAGGACGCGCAGAAGCGACGTGGCCGTCCGAACGCCTCTCGTTCATCGAGACCATGTCCGCAGCGAGGACAGTAATTCAGGTCGACGGGACTAGCCAAACAGGGCTCCTCCGCACCGATCCAGACCCACGCTCTGGTTGATGAGCCTTGTCTTGGGTATCCAGCTTCCGCTCCACGATCCTAGCTCAGGCGCACCCGCCACGCCTGTACCGTGGCAATGGCCAGTCCTAGGGTAGCCAGACCCAGGGCGATCTCGACCACTCTCCGCGACAGCAGCGCGCGGCTCAGCACCCTCTCCTCCCGGACGGGAGGTGGCGTCACATCGATCTCAACCGGCGTCGGCTCCGCTACCTCCACCTGCCGCTCCGGGCCCACCGGCTCTTCGGCCGGGATGGTCGCCGTCAGGCCAGATTCCTCCTCCACTGGCTCAGATTCAGTCGGGACGACCAGAGCTTCCGGCTCCTCCTCGACCTCCA
>SKQX01000139.1 GCA_007118795.1 Thermoflexales bacterium
GAAGGTGCGTAGATCGGGGCTGCGGGCGAAGAACTCCTGAACCGCCGGGCCGATGGGATCGTCGCCGGCGGCGCCCGGATGCGCAGCGTACGCGCCGTGGAAGGCGAAGTAGGCCTGGTTGAGCTTTCTTACGGCGTATCCCTGTTCCACGAGCATCTGACGGCGGGTCTCCATATACGCCTCCGCCTCCTCGATTCGCCCCTCATCCAGGAGTTCATCGACCTGGATGCGGGTCTCCCGCATCTCCAACCGGAAGTCGAAGGGCGGAGGTTCGACCGGGGGTTCCTCGGGAGCAGCCTCCGCTGGATCAGGATCCGGTTCCGGCTCCGGCGGGAGGTGGTCCGGATAGTAGCGGGCCACCACCTTTCGCCCCACTTCCTGGCCCACGATGGTGGCTACCGTCTCGTTGATGGCGCGGGTCTCCCCAGAGGCGAAGTATCGATACCCCAAAGGGCGCGGCAGCAGATACTGATGGGTCCATTCGTGGGCGGTCACGTCGGTGATCCAGTTGATCGAGGTAGTCTCCAGGAGCATGGATGGATAGGCGGCCAGGCCCCCGATGTTGGTGATCAGCGACGAGACACCGAGGGAGCTGTCGATCATCTCCTCGAGTCTCTCCTGCTCCGAAGTCCCCAGCCCGTGGGTCAGGCCGATCTGGTAGATGGTCTCGATGCGATCGCGAGGGGAGACGATCAACATACGCGGCAGGGGCGTGAAGGAGATCTTCACCGGAGGAATCTCCTGCCCCAGCACGCCGAAACCCTCCTCTCTCAGAACCCGGGCGACCTGTTCCTCGAGAATGGCCTCGGCGATGGGCTGGCGTCGATCAATGTCCGTACGGAGTTCCTCTTCCCTGGCCCTCAGCTCAACCGTTGCGGCCTCCGGGTTCTCGATGTCGGGATCGACGTACATACGATGGATCTGACGCTCAACACGATGGGTCTCAGCCACCAGATCCAGATAGTCGAGGACGAACTGGCTCCGATTCGCCTCCGTCATATAGCGCTGTGGCGCAATGAGGCCGTGGGTCAGCTTCTGCCAGATCGATTCCACTGTCCAGCCCACGAAATCGAACCGCTGGTGAGCCACCTTTCGGTTGATCCTGGCGTCCAGACTGCTCGCGGCAGGACGGGCGAACGAAAAGGTGAAAAGCAGCGCGGCATTCAGGAGCACCAGCTGCCAACGTTGCGTAAGCCGCTGCAGTACGGCCACAGAGCGATCGATAGATCTACCGATCATATTCGCTCCACGAGTGAGGGTTCCCGGCACAGCAATCGACCAGATCGGAGGCAGAGAGACACAGGGGAGCAAGAGCCTGCGAGCTTATGCCAGGGAGGACAAGGCCAGCCGGATACGTTCCTCAAAAGTACACTCCTCGTCACGCGGGATCCTCTGTAGCGCGGATTGAGCCTCGATCAAGCTGAACCCCAGCTCCGTCAGTGTGGCAATGACCTCTGCATCCGCATCGGTGAGCAGAGGAGCCGCGCGCCCTTCCGCAGGGATCACCTGATCCCTCAAGTTGAAGATGATCTTGCTCGCCGTCTTCTGCCCGATGCCGGGTACCCGCGTCAACAGCGCTGGTTCCTCGCGAAGGACGGCTTCACGCAGGGCGTCCGGTGACAAAGTGCTGAGCAGAGACATAGCGACCGCAGGCCCCACGCCCGAGATCTCCAGCAGAAGCTCGAACAGCGCTCTCTTCTCCTTCGTGAGAAAGCCGTAGAGGGCCAGCTTGTTCTCCCGCACCTGGAAATGGGTGAAGAGCTCCACGGGCTGTTCCAGACCCTTCACGTGCTCCAGGACATCAGTGGGCACGTCAACGTGGAATCCAACGCCGCCAGCTCGAATGACCACGTAACCTTCGCCTGTTTCCCAGATCGGACCGCTGAGTTTGGAGATCATCGATGGTTTACCGGGCTAGCTCGGACAGCTTCCTAAGACGCGCTGAATGGAGGTGACAGATCGCCACCGCCAGCGCATCAGCTGCATCGTCGGGGCGGGGCACCTCGCTCAGGCCGAGGAGCAGCCTCACCATTTCCTGCATCTGGGTCTTGTCGGCGCTCCCATACCCCGTGACCGCCTGCTTGATGGATAGCGGTGTGTATTCGGCGATGCTCAGGCCGGCATCGGCCAGGGCCAGTATTGCCACGCCCCGCGCCTGACCGACGTTCATAGCCGTACGGACGTTTCGGCTGAAGAACAGCTCCTCGACGGCGGCCTCATCGGGCTGCCACTCCCCTGCCAACCGTCTGATCTGGCGATGGATATCGTGAAGCCGGGCCGGGAGCGTCTGGTCGGCACTGGTACGTATCACTCCGCTAACCAGAGAGCGCAGCTCTTGCCCGTATGCCTCGACGATGCCGTAGCCCGTGGTCGCGGTTCCGGGGTCGATTCCCAAGACTCGTCTGACGTCCGGTTCGTGGGAGTGGCGTGCGATGTCAGGACTCCCCTTCGTATAATGCGATCACCTCGTCCGTGATGTCGAGATTCGTGTGAACCTCCTGCACGTCGTCCAGATCCTCCAGGGTATCGATGGCGCGCATAACACGGAGCGTCTCCCTCTGATCGAGTAGCATGGTCCCCTTGGGTAGCATCGTCAGGCGGGTGACCTCTAGAGAGAGCCCCGCCCCATCCAGCGCACTCCGTACCCCTGCGAACCGTCCGGGCTCGACGTAGATCTCGATCAGATCATCCCCGAACTCGATGTCGTCGGCTCCTGCGTCGACGGCCACCTCGAAAACCTCCTCTTCGTCGATGCCGTCCCGGCTGATCGCAATATACCCCTTGCGCTCAAACTGCCAACGGACGGCGCCCGCCTCGGCGAGGCTACCACCATTCTCGGCGAAGGCGTTGCGGAGGTCAGAGGCAGTGCGGTTGCGGTTGTCTGTCACGGCGTGTACCAGGAGGGCAATCCCGTTCGACGCGTATCCCTCGTAGACGATCTCCTCGAGATCGGTGCCCTCGAGTTCACCCGTGCCCCGCTTAATGGCCCGCTCGATGTTCTCCTTGGGCATATTGGCGTCCTTGGCCCTGTCAACAGCCAGCCGCAACTGGATGTTGAAGTCCGGATCGCCACCACCGTCCCGCGCCGCTACCGTTATCTCGCGGACCAGTTTGGTGAAGAGCTTGCCGCGCCGCCGGTCCTCCCTTTTCTTCTGGTGTTTGATGTTGGCCCAATGGCTGTGCCCGGACATGACACCTACCTCCTCGCTAATCACCTCTCGGGGATCCACCATGCTGCTATTATTGTAGCCGATGTGGGTGAGATCTGCAATCGGACCTTGTTCGTAGCCCAGCCGGAGACGCAGCGCCGCAGGGTCAGCCGCGGCTCGATGTCAGTCCGGTGAGCTGGGCGGCCAAAAGTGAGTGGGAGCAGCTTCTGTCCGGAGTGGTGTGGCGCACGGACGGCCGTGGAGGTGCGCAGGGCGTCCGGGGATCGGTCGCCGTCTGTGGGTGTGCTTGCCATCTGGGCGGGGGTCTGTACAATGGGTCACCTTCGATCTAGTTGAGGAGCGTGATGACATGGCCATCTACCTGGATTCGGC
>SKQX01000174.1 GCA_007118795.1 Thermoflexales bacterium
GAGGATACTTACTGAACAGCCTTCCGTCGCGGTGGATCTGGAAGGGGATGGCGAAGGCTTCCGGTTGAGGCGGGGCGGGTTGGGTTATCCTGCCCCTGGCGAAGACCTTTGCCTGGTAGAGATTGATGTGCTCGTCCTCCAGATGAGGGATGGCCTCGAACACCCCCCAGGCCACGGCCGCAGCCAGGACGAAACTGGCCACACAGAGGATGCCGACGGCAATAGCCGGTCTCACTAGGGGACGCCGTCTACCAGGTTGCGAAGCCGGTGTCACCAGGATCTTAGCTCCAACCTGTGGCTGTCATAGGGTCGATACGGCTGCCCTCATCCGCCACGTTTGGCCACAACATTAGCCATCCCGGGTCACTCCGGGGAGTTGGTGTTCGCCGCAGATCTGACGCTACCGCCCCTCTCTTCTGGCTGCCCCCACCGCGATAACCAGGTCAGGAGCCGGCGATGATCAGCGCGGGGACCGCCGCCCGAGAGATGCTGCTGGCTCCCCCATCGTGGAGAGGGGAGCCCAGACGAGCGGTGCCGAAGACCGAGATTCCCCGTCGCTGACGCCCCCTCACGGCCCGGCGCGTCTTCTTCGATCCAGAGTGGCGCGCCACGCGTGCCACCATTGTTCTCGGAATGACAGGCGTCGCGGTCTCTTCCTATTCTAAGTGGCGCGCACACCGTGGGCGACTCAGATGTCCCTTCCCGAGGGTCGGCCGCTCCTGAGGCCATCAACTCCCACCATCTATCTGAGGGCAGCGTTCCTGAGGCTGCGAGGCAATCGGTCTCTATCGCCGTCAAGCCATCCGGTGGACCCAATGCCTCAATTCCCCGCCTCGGGAAGGGGTTCTCGATGGTGCCGGGTCATCAGGTAACTGATGATCGGCCCGATCAACAGTGCCATTCCCGTGTTCACACCGCGCACCAGGACGGCGGTCACCACGCCCTCCGCGAAGCCGATCTGCAGCAGGTGCGAACCCACGCCGGCGACAGCTTCAGCGAACCCGGAACTACCGGGCGTGGGGCTGGTGAAGAAGGTGAACGTGTACAGCGTCCCGATCAGCAGCGCCGGCAGCAACTCCGCCCCGATAGACAGGGCGCTGTACGCCAGGAACAACTGCCCCCCGACCACAATGCAGCTGGCCGCAAACAGGAGCATGATCCTGAGGATCAAGGTCGAGTCCTCTCTGAGCAGTTCCCATCCCTCGAGGGCGCTTCTTAGCCCTTCCAGGAGCTTGTTATGCGTGGCGGGCAGGGAGACGGGAACCTTCAGGAAGACCGCTGTCAAAGTCACCAGGATCAGGAAGAAGCCAATTACCCTCAGCTCCACCATGCCCCGTTCGAAGTACAGGAGCAGGCTCAATGCTATTCCAGTGACCGCGACCGCCAGGAACTTGAGCGGGTAACTGGCCAGCAGCACCGTGACGAAGCTGGCATAGGGGAACCCGTGTCTCTTCTTCAGATACAGAGCCTTCGTCACTTGACTGCCCTTAAACGGGATCAAGTAACCGCTCATGCTGGTCGCGATCTCCAGCCGTAGCGCCTCCCTCGCTGGCAGATCGATGTCGAACAGCCCCACAAAGAGCTGCGTCCTCTCCCCTGCCAGCCGCAGGAGAGCCACCCACATACCGGCAAGAGCTATGACAAAGCCGGCCCGCACCTCCAGGAGCCCGGCGAACAGCTCTTTGTTGCCGTAGGCGTACACTACCAGCGCACCCATCATCAGACATACGAGAGCGCCCGAGAGTATCTTCTTCCCCAAATCAGTCATTCTCTCTCGGCCTGTGCAGCGACTGCTGCCTTCTCCACTCCGGAACGATGATCGGCGATGTCATCAGTTGGCCGTTTTTCTCCCTGCTCCTGATCGCTACTCTCCACCGAATGGGACGCTGCCTGCGCCAGCGCTCTCAGAGATTCAACGGCGGCCTGAACCTGCGGCAGGTCCCCGGGGCGGACCGTGGGCTGGTGCCCTCCGCGACGGTGACGCTTGTCCATATAGTGTCGCAGCGCTTCGCGGATCAACTCGCTCCGGCTGCGGAACTCCTCCTCGGCGACGCGATCGACTTCCTCAAGGAACTCGTGCGGAATAGAGACCATCACCTTGGCCGTCATCTTCACCTCCTTATGCGCGTATTATACCCAATGGATATACTGCGTCAATCCACGCGGTCGATTCGCTAAGCGTCTACGACCTGACAGGTCTGGCCCGTCCTCCCGAATCTGCCATACAAAGGGCTCCCACAGACGGGACTGGGTGACAAGTGACAATCGCCGAACTGTCAGGTCTTCTCACAAACCTATCGAGAGAACCACTAATGGGGACACCCAGGACGTCGGCATTTGGGTGGTCTGTGGGCAGCCTGGGCCAAAGTGTCTACGACCTGACAGGTCTGGCACGACCTCCCGAATCTACCAAACAGAGGGCTCTCACGGATGGGACTCGGTGACAAGTGACAATCGCCGACCTGTCAGGTCTTCTGACAAGCCTATCGGGAGAACCACTTAGCCAGCGAAGCTAAGAGGGCCAGGTACCTTGATGGATCTGACCGGACGCGTGATCCCACGTCGGTCACAGTCATCGAACACGTTGACACCCGGGCCGTGTCGTTGTATAGTCTAACCACGCCAGACCCAAGAGGGCCCGCTGATCGGCATGGACAGAAGAGGAGGAAGAGTGAACGAAGTCGTGTACGCCCGTGTGGAATCGCCGGTGGGGATCGTGTGGGTGGCATCGACGGCCGCCGGGATCTGCAGGATCGAGCTGGGGGCCGAACGGCCGGGCTCATTCCTCAGCTGGCTCTCACGGCACCTCCGGCCAGTGGAGCTGTACGAGGACGCGGAGTTGATGACGGTGGCCACGTCCCAGCTCGGGGAGTACTTCTCCGGCGAGCGACAGGCCTTCGATCTGCCCCTGGACGTCCACGGGACGGCGTTTCAGAGGGCGGTCTGGAGCCAGGTGGCCTGTATCCCCTATGGAGCCACAGCCAGCTACGGCGACATCGCCCAGCTGGTGGGGAAACCGAAGGGCTCCCGGGCGGTGGGCGCGGCGGTGGGGGCCAACCCTCTGCCCATTGTCATCCCCTGTCATCGTGTCATCGGTAGCAGCGGCGATCTGGTCGGATTCGGCGCCGGGCTGGACATGAAGGAGAGGCTGCTGCGGCTGGAGGACGCGTATCCGCTGTAGGTTCCCCACGCCAGCCCCGGTGGCTTGACACGCCGGCGGCGGGACTTGATGGCGCCGGATCGGGGTACGGCCGGCCGGCGACCACTGTGATGAATCCCTCGATGGGCGGTGCGATGCACTGGAACCATGCGTGACGACCTGAGACGCCGGCTGCGGGAGCTGGGCGTGGTGCAGGGGGTCCGCGAATTGCGCGGGCGCCAGGAGCCTCGTTCCCGTCGGATTGAGGATCTCGTGCCGGGCGAGTTTCTCACCACCAGCCGGGGACAGTGCTTCATCGCCCAGGAGACCTACCCCCTCGACCATCAGCACGGTGATCTTCCCCTGGAGGCCTTCCTGCGTCTCTCCGGGGAGCTCGTGGCCC
>SKQX01000088.1 GCA_007118795.1 Thermoflexales bacterium
ACACCGTCACCGGTTCCTGGCGTTCCGGCTGGCCTGATTGAAGTATCGTGTCCGTTTGTTGAGTTGGATCTGAGGGGGAGCTTGCCGCCCCCGGGCGGTTCCATCCCCCTGCCGTTTGGAACGGTTACCGTCAGTTCACTACACTTAGGAGGGAAGCGACATGCGACTGGGAAAGAGCCTCATCGGCCATCCTGTCTTCCACGTCAATGATGGCCGCAAGCTGGGTGAGATCAGGGATCTTTACGTCGACGACGAGCTGACCTCCGTGGTCGGCATCTACCTGGGGCGGGAGGGGCTCCTCAGACCCACCCCCCTCTTCATCGAGAGAGGGGATATCGCTCTTTTCGGCATCGATGTGGTTCTGGCGGAGCCGACCGCGACTGTATACGAGGGCGAGGAGGCCTCCAAACCGCCCGGTTGGCTCCGCTTGGCGGAGCTTCAGGGCCGGCAGGTCCAGACCCCCGGGGGCACCAAGATCGGCAGAGTCGGCGACGTCGCTTTGGATGAGGAGGCTCGCGTCAGGGGCTTCAGCTTGACGAACCTGTCGGTCAAGGGCCCCGTGGCCGAGGCTGAAACTGTGGCCCGTAAGACCGTGGTCGACGTCGGCGCCACCGATGGTGTGTTGACTATCGATCTTGCGGAGGCGGAGAAGGCACCGCTGGAAATCGATCCGGATCTCCTGTTCTCGAGGCCAGCGGTGAGACACACCCCGGCCCGAGTACCCGCAGCCGAGGATCATGGGGAATCTGAACCCATCGGCGAGGAAGAGTAATCCGTCTGTCTTCACCTCAGCTTCCTTCGATGCAGGTTCGAGAGCGGGACGACGGTGCCAGTGAGCTCTCTCGACTGACCCGGTGCGAGGTTGGCCGGCGGTTCTGCGGGTCACTCAACTCTGGACTCGATTCCTCACGAGCAGGAGGTCGTTCGCCGTCACGGGTGACGCCGGCGGACTCCTGGTGCAGACGGCCGCTGTGACTGGGATCACTATAGCTCAGACCGGTCTGCCTACCGATCCTAGCGGCGCCGCAAGCCGCTCAGTGCCGACCCAGTCTGTCGCGTGTTTTTGAGTCTGCTGCCTGGGCTGAAGGACTCGACAAAGAGCAGGAGGATCCCTTGACCCTCGACCAGGCGCTCGTGTACGCCGTCATTGCCATCACCCTGGTGATGCTTGCCTTTGAGGTCTGGCGCTACGACTTGGTGGCTCTGGTGGGCATGCTGCTCCTGGTGGTGTTGGGGACGGTGTCGGTGGAGGAGGCCCTGGCCGGGTTCGGCCACCCGGCTGTGGTCACCATCGCGGCGGTGCTGGTGGTCAGCCGCGGGCTGCAGAACACGGGGGTGGCTGATCTGGTGACGCGGCCGCTCTCCCGGGTGGGAGACCGGCTGTTCCTCCAGCTGGCGGTTCTGTGCGGGTTGGTGGTGGTCGGTTCCGCCTTTATGAACAACATCGCCGCGTTGGCGGTCTTCATCCCCGTGGCGGTTCGATTGGCTAGGAAGAGCGATCGACCGCCGTCCCTGTACCTGCTGCCCATGGCCTTCAGCTCCCACTTCGGTGGTCTGATCACCCTCATCGGCACGCCCCCCAACCTGATCGTATCCACCCTGCGCGGCGAGCAGGTCGGCGAGGGGTTCGGTATGTTCGCCTTCGCCCCGGTGGGGCTGGCCATCTCGGTCGTCGGCGTGGCGTTCATCGCCTTGGCGGGCTGGCGCCTGATCCCGCGCCGAGAGGGTGGAACGGCGGAGAACAGCTTCACCATGGCGGACTACCTTACGGAGATCCAGGTGGTTCCCGAGTCCAAGCTGGCCGGGCGACGCTTGCTGGACCTGCGGTCGGTGTCCGATGCGGAGCTCTGGATCGTGGCCATTCTGCGGGGCGACGAGCGGATCTCATCTCCCGGCGGTTCCGAACGGATCCGGGCCGAGGACACGCTGCTGGTGCGGGCCGACACGGAGGATCTGAGACAGTTCGTGCGCGATACGGGCGTGGAGCTGAGGGAGTCGAAGCCTCTGGAGGAGGAAGCGGAGGAGCCCGACGCCGACCCCGGTCTGTGGGAGGAGCTGAAGAGGAGGCTGCGCACCGAGGACGTCGAAACTGTGGAGGCCGTGGTCAGTCCGGACTCGCTGATGGTGCGCAGGACGGCGCGCAACCTGGATCTGCGGGCCCGCTACGGGGTCAACCTGTTGGCCATCTCGCGCGCCAACGAGAATCTGCGGACCCCGGTGGGGACGACGCCCCTGAAGCCCGGTGACGTCCTGCTGCTGCAGGGGCGTCCCAGGCGTCTTTGGGATGCCATCGAGAGGCTGGGCTGCCTGCCCCTGGCGGAGCGGGAGGTCGACCTGGAGCCTCGCAACATCGTGGGGGGAATGGGCATCTTCCTGGCCGCTCTGTTGACCGCCAGCCTCGGTGTGCTGGACGTGCCGGTGGCGATGACGGCGGCGGCCGCCGCGATGGTCATGGCCCGCATCGTGCCAGCCCGGGAGGTCTACCGGCACGTCCAATGGCCCATCATCGTGCTGTTGGGCGCCATGCTGTCTATGGGCGTGGCCATGGAACAGACGGGCAGTGACCAGCTGATCGCCGACCAGATCCTGAGGATCGCCGAGTTCGCGCCCCCGGCCGTCCTCCTGGTGCTGATCATGCTGGCTACGATGGTTCTTTCGGACATCGTGAACAACACCGCGGCGGTGGTGCTGATGGCCTCCATCGGGATCAGCGTGGCCGAGGGGCTGGGCGTGTCGATGGATCCGTTCCTGGTGGGCGTGGCCGTCGGTGGGGCGTGTGCTTTCCTCACGCCCATCGGTCACGAGTCGAACGTGTTGGTATTCGAGGTGGGCGGTTTCGAGTTCACGGACTACTGGCGCCTGGGGCTGCCGCTGGAGCTGCTCATCACAGCCGTCACGGTCCCGCTGCTGCTCACGATCTGGCCCCTGTAGCTCTGCCTGGGTCTCTCCGCCCCGCCCCTGGGGCCGGTGGTGTACCGCTCAGACCACATCTGTCCCGCCTGGGCGGGACGTCAGGCAGCTGGGTTGTCCTGCGGCTGCGCTCGCTGACCACTGAAGGAGGACCGGATGACGGAGCAGAAGACGAATGTGAACGCCGCCAGCGCCCGGGAGTTGGCGCAGTTGCCGGGCATCGGACAGGCTCTGGCCGAACGGATGGTGGAGTACCGTACGGCCGTGGGTCCATTCGAGGAGGCCGGGCGGATCACGGCGGTGCCCGGCATCGGCGAGGCAACCTACCGTTCCATCGCGGATCGGCTCACCGTTGCCGCCCGCGAGGAGGGCTCTGAGCCGGCTGACGAAGGGTCGGGCGAAGGGGGCGGGGAGGACGAGGGGCCGCCAGAGGACGCGGCGGTAGGGGTGGAGGCGGAACCAGCGGCTGAGTCTGGGCCGGAAGGGGAGCCGGACTGGCCCGAGCCGGGGCCCGAGGAGCCGGGGCTCGAGAAGCCTAGGGGGGAGAGCGGGGCGACGATGCCTGGAGCCAGGCCCGAACACGCGGCGGAGGGCGAGAAGCCGACGGAGGAACCGGAGGGTGTGAGCCG
>SKQX01000032.1 GCA_007118795.1 Thermoflexales bacterium
CTCTGACACCGGTCTACCTCCTAATCGTAATATGTTCGACAGAACGACAGCGCGTTCCGGAGCGCAGCGACACATCTTCCCTCATCCTCAGCATCCAACGCATCGGGATCGCATTCAACGGTGATCGCCCCGCTGTAGCCATCGCGAGCCAGGGCTTGCAGACGATCCGCCAGCGGCAGAGGTCCATTTGGCGGCGACCGATACTCGCGACCATCGTAGTTCGAGAGATGAACGTGGCTCACCTGTTCCTTCAACTCAACGTACACAGCCAGCGGGTCGAGGCCCCAGGTGGCCAGGCGCGTCGTGTCCAACGTCACGTGCGGGAAGCGCTTCAGCTCGGCCGGGCTGTTGAACCAGCGAGGGTTGATGGACAGCCCCAGCACCCGCTTCGCCGGCATGTTCTCCATCGCGACCATGATTCCTGTCTCCTGTTCTAAGGATCCCAGCCCGTGAGTGATGAACCCGTGGTAGGCCCCCGCGTCGCCGACTGGGCAGTAGAAGCTGGAATTGTGTCACGCGCTGTACATGCAGATAGCCCCTCAACACGGTAAACCGTAAGGGCAGATGAGCCACCATCACGGGAGCTCCGACGGCTTGGGCAAGGCTCACCGTGGAACGAAGGCGTCCCAGCTCATCATCCGGCCAACCGGGCACGTACTTGGAGAAGGGGTTGTGCAGCGCGACAATGGGCAGATGGCACCCGGCAGAGAGCTCTCGCAGATACTCCGATTGCCGGGTATCCCACCGCTGGTCAACCAGCACCTCGATCCCATCGAACCCGGCTCTGGCTGCCAGACCGAAAACGCGAGCGATACCGTAGCTGTACAGGGAACCCGTCGAGAGCGCTATCACGTCGCGTGGAGAGTGGGCTCCAGACCCTCTAGCTCGCTAAGGAACCCAGCGAGGACATCAAACCCACCCTGCCAGAAGTCAGCCGATCGCACGTCAAAGCCCGCTTCCCTGATGATCTCCTCAGGGCTCTGTGATCCCCCGTGGGCCAGAATCCTCAGAAAGCCTGGCACGAAGCCCTCGCCCTCCTCATGATATTGCTGGTAGAGAGCCAACACCATAAGATGGCCGAAGCTATAGGCGTAGCAGTAGAAGGGCGTGTGATAGAGATGTGGGATCGCCGCCCACTCCCATCGAAAATCATCGCTCACGTCCACGGCATCGCCGAACTGATCCGTCAGATTCTCCAAGTAGAGAGCACAGATCTGGTCGACGGTGACACCCTCAACGGCCTCGCGATGCGCTTCTCTCTCGAACAGGACGAAGTAAGCTTGACGCGCAACGGTGGCATAGGCATCGTCCAGTACCGTTCCAAGAAGCTGACACCGCACCTGGGGGTCCTGCTCTTCCCGCAGTAAGCGGTCAGTGAGGAGCATCTCCGAGAAGACCGACGCCGTCTCCGCCATAGGGAGCGCCGCGTGAAAGGTGAAGATCGAATGAGCCTCGGCCATCATCGCGTGGACGGCGTGACCCAGCTCGTGGGCCAGCGTCGTCACGTCAGTGAGCTTGCCCACGTAGTTCACCAGGACCCAGGGCGTCACGCCCGGCAGGATCCCGGCACAGAAAGCCCCGCCTCGCTTGCCCGCACGGATCTCGGAATCGAGGTGATGCTCAGCGAAAACCCGCCGTGCGTGCTCCCCCAAGTCGGATGAGAAGTCCGCCAGGCTCTCCAGCACCATATCCGCCGCCTCGGGATACGGATAGGCTTTCTCCGCTGCGCCGATGGGAGCGTACACGTCGTACCGGAGCAGGGAGTCCGTCCCCAGGCGAGAGGCCTTGAAGCGGAAGTAGCGGTGGAAGAGACCCATGTTCCTGCGACACACGTCGAGCAGCGTCTCCACGACATCGTCTGGGATATCATTCGCGAGGTTGCGGACGGCGATAGGCGCACCAAAGCCTCGCAACTTTACATTCTCGTTCGCCCAGTCACGCAGGCGATGGTTGTAGATCTGCCCGAGCACTGTGCTGTGGCTGCTGTACACATCATACAGCTCTTGATATGCAGCAGCGCGCACGGGAGGAGACGGATCGCGGAAGTAGGTAGATAGCTCTGCTCGGTTCATCTCCTTCCGCTCCCCATCCACCTCCAGTTCGAAGGTGAATCGGTTGGTGATCACCGGATACAGATTGACCAGCGCATCCACGCCGTTGACGTCCTTGAGGTTGATGATCCTCTCCTCGGGTTCCGAGAGCGTATGGGGCTTGAAGCGCCGGAGCGTCTCCAAGTAGTAGGCATAGTCGCCACTCTCGGACAACAATCGCTGGGCCGATCCCTCGTCGAGCCCTTTCCACCACAGCTCGAAGAACAGAAGTCGATTCTGAACATCGGTGGCGAGCTGCTCCATCCTCCCCAGGAAGACCAGGACCTCTTGCGACTGCGTGTCCTCAGCGAACCAGAGGTGAGCATAGCCGCTCAAGCGCGCCGTCAGGGTCCGAACGGATTCGGCGATGTCCATGACCTTCAGAAAGGCTTCCTGGTTCATCTCGGCTGATAGGTCGTCCCGGGCATCCTCCAAAGCCTTGACGCTTCGCTCCAGCTCCTCCAGGATCTCGTCAAACTTCTCACCCTCGTGAGCCGGCAACAGCGCGGTCAGGGACCAACCCGACTGCTCGAAACTGTCCTCTGCCATAACTCTCTCGCCTCCCTCACTGCAAACCAGCGGACGGATCCCGCCGCGCCGTGATCCGCCTGGCCCGGCGCACCCACTCGCGCTCTGCCGCGAATGTCAGCGCTTCCAGAGCAGCATCCCAGGGGAGCCAAACGGGATCGAACTTCGCTTCACCGCTTCCGACGGGGCCCTTCGCGCTGCCACTGCGAGTCATCAGGAAGTAACGCTCAGTCCGGATGACACGCCGACCCTCATCCTCAAACTCGACCTCCTGGCTGCCGAGATCCACCTCAATTCTAAGGTCCGCGTAACCGCTCTCTTCACTGGCTTCCCGCAGCGCCGCCCCGCGGACCGTCTCTTCCGCCTCGACGTGACCTTTGGGCAGCCGCACCTCGCCCCGGCTCGGCCATCGGAGCACCAACACCCGCCCATCGTGGACCACGACGCCGCCGGCAGCGGTGTACCGCTCGATCCTCTCCATGGAGAAGCTGTTTCTAGCCCGTCACTGAACTGACCATCATCTTTGGACGCCTGACCACTGCCCCGCCTGGGTTTGCCATCAACTCGACCAATGGGCTCGTATTGCTCCCCCACTGGGCTCCAGGTCCCGTAGGGCTAGCCTCTCTGACGGTACAGGGATCGATCTACGGCGTTGGCCATGGCCGCGACATCCAGGTCCTCGGCAAAGAAGCCATCGATCCTCCGGGCTTGATCCAGAGGCCCGGCCAGGACTCGATTGTAGCTGACGTAGATCACATCGAAGCAGGGCTGACGCCCAAGCCAGGCCTCCACGCGCTCTAGATGCTGTCGGAACAGCTCTGCCATGCGCGGATCAGTGATCCGGTCCACGGGCTCCCCTCGACGTTCCAGCATCTTCCGCTGCGATGCCAGCAATTCGTCCATCTCCCGACGCATGAACACCACTTTGTAACGGTACTCCGCCGGCAATTCCTGCAAGAGCTGAGAGATCATCTTGACCACCTTGCCCCCGGCTTCCTCAAGCCAGGACTGGTCGTGCTCGATCTGCTTGACCCTCTCGAACTCGTAATAGCCTCTGGGATTGTCCCTGTCGGCGGTCCTGACGTCATCCGTGAGCAGCTCTAGCCCCCCGGCCTGGAGCATTCGCATCATCATCGATGTCCCGGACCGAGGAAGTCCAGACACGATGCCGATGGTCTCTTGATCCATCTCAAACCCTTCCCATTCAGCACCATTCCAGTCGCGCCCAGATTATAGGTGAGGTAGAGGTGCTTTACAAATCGGGCGAGTCGCTGTAGAATATGGGAAGTCAAGCCAGATTACCATTAGGAGGTAGTGACTTTGCCGAACACAGCGTCAGCCGCGAAGCGGGTCCGCAGCTCGCGGCGTAAGGAGAAGATCAACCGCATGCACCGCGGGCGAGCGCGCACCGCTGACAAGAGGGCGCGCCGTCTGATCGAACAGGGCCAACTGGAGCAGGCGCGGGAGGCAGTGCATCAGGCTCAGGCCGCCCTGGATAAGGCGGCCAGCAAGGGCGTGATCCACCCAAACAAGGCGGCCCGCCGCAAGTCGCGTCTGATGGAGCAGCTGAACCAGATGGAAGAGCAAGCCTGATCCGCGCTTCAGACTGCAGAACTAGACCCAGAGCGTCGTTGCAACCTGCAACGACGTTTTCTGTTACGGTCCACCGGCCATGCACGTCGACCACCTGACGCTGGCTTGTCTCCGCGACGAGCTTGACGGCCTACTGGGGGCGCGGGTCCAGGGGGTGGTGCTGACGGATCCACGTTCTGTCGGATTGGAGCTGTTTGCCGGCACCCGTCATCACCTGCTCATCTCGGCCGACACCCAGAACCCACGCATGCTCCGGGTACCCCAGAAACTCCGTCGCGGAGTTCAGACTGCTCCTCCCTTACTGCTACTGCTGAGAAAGTGGGTCCGGGGAAGCCGCCTGATCGATGTCACTCAGCCACCGTGGGAGCGCATTCTCACGCTCCACTTCGATGGCGACGCCGGTCGATGCCAGCTGGTTGCCGAGTTGATCGGACGGTACAGCAACCTCATCCTGGTTGGTCCGGACCAGTTGGTCCTTGAGGCCGTCAAACACGTAGGACCGGACGTGAACCGCTACCGAGTCACACTACCCGCCCACCCGTACCAGCCGCCTCCGCAGCCCCCCGACCGTCAGCCGCCGACCAGTGCGTCTATCGACGAGTGGTCGGCCATGCTCTCCTCAGCAAAGGCCGGAACACCTCTCCATCGCGTGCTCACGGGCCGTCTCTTCGGCGTCAGTCCCACGGCAGCGCGCGAGGTGGCTGCACGGATCACCGGAGATCCAGACGCGAAAGCGCGGCAAGCGGCTCCCGACCAGGTTGCCAGAACCATAGCTGAGCTCTTCGCTCCCCTGGACGACGGGCGTTGGGCTCCAGAGATCGCCCTGGACGGAGACGGGGATCCAATCGCCTTTGCACCCTATCCGTTGCACCAGTTCGGTCGGACACAGCCAGTGCCGGAGATCAGCGAGGCGCTGCGGCGCTACTTCCAGCACCGGATCACTAGTGACCGGTATGCGGCGGCCCGCCGACGAGTTCGGGAATCGATCCGGCAGGCCCAGTCGCGGGCCAGTAGAGCCCTGGAACAGGTGCGCGAGCACAGCGTCGATGAGAGCACGATCGCTGCCCTGCGCCAGGCAGGGGAGCTACTCCTGGCCTATCAACACCGCGTCGATCGAGAGGCGCGCCACGTGACGGTGCCGGGCTACGATGGAGAGCCGCGCACCATTGACCTCGACCCCGGGCTTACGCCCATCGAGAACGCCCAGGCTTACTTCCGGCGCTACCGCAAGGGGATTCGCGCATCGAAAGAGATACCAGCGCGGATCAGGGAGTTGGAGACAGATCTCGCCTACCTGGCTCAGCTCGACTCGGATCTGACCCTAGCCGAAGATCGCCCCGAGATCGACGCAGTCCGCGAGGCCCTCAACGAGGCGGGCTTCGTCGTCAAGCAAGAGCGACACAGCAGCGGAGCCATGGTGAAGAAACCAAGACGGTTCGATATCCAGGGCTTCGCCGTCTTCGTAGGGAGGAACGCGCCACAGAACCAACAGGTCACATTTCGCCGCGGCACCCTCGAAGATCTCTGGCTTCACGTCCGTGGCCGACCCGGGGCCCACGTGATCATCAAACGCGCCGGACGCCAGGTACCCCGGGAGGTCATTGAGGACGCAGCCGCCCTGGCAGCCTACTACTCGCCAGCGCGCGACCATCGGCAGGTCGACGTGGATGTCACGGAACGGCGGTTTGTGAGGGGAGTGTCGGGTGGACGCCCCGGGCTGGTGACCTATCGTAACGAGAAGACCATTCCCGTTGAGCCACGGAGAGCCGAAGAACTCCAGTAGCACGCCACCGCTGTTGTCATCCAGAGCCACCCACGGTGGGCCACTTGGGCAGCACCACTCAAAACCGAAGAGACCCCACATCCGCCATTCCGAAAAACTCCATGGTCCCTAGCTTGCCGAGCTCGCGCAGCGAGCCCCAAGCCACCACCACTCAGAATCGAAGAAAGCTCGTCGGACCCGCGGGGCTGCGCTGCCGTTTTCCCTCTCCCCCGGGGGGAGAGGGATAGGGTGAGGGGGTGTCTCCGCGGTCACTGTCGATTGAAGCCATTCGGCAGCAGGGCGAACGTGGCATGGTGACGGCTGTTGGGGTGGCCGACGGCTCTGACACGAAGTCGGGGTCGCAGACCCCTCGGAGCTGAGCGATTCCGAGGGATCCCTGGTGTGTACACCGCTCAGGCCGAGTCACAGACTAGCGGACCTCAAACTCCCCGACCAGGAACGCATCCGCCACCGGCTCGCCCCCCTGCCCGAGAACCGGCAGGCGCTCCATGGTGTCGAGCAAGTACCACCCCACCTGCACTTGGTACTGGCCCGTCGGCACATCGTGGTTGAGCCGCACCTCGTACCGGTCGGTGACCTCCCTGCCCGGAGTCCATTCACTCGTGGGGAAACTCCCGTGAACCGGCCAACTGTCTGCCTGACCGTGTAATCTTCCGTCTGGTCCCACCAGATGCACGAAAGCGGTGTAGTTCCGGTCCATGGGGCGCAGGCCTCGCCAGAGTAGGGTCACGGGTATCACCTCGCCAGAACCGGCGGTCGTCCGGCCCACCCCGGCGTCCACCAGCAGCACCCTGGTGCCGAAGTCCGCCAGCCCTTCCTTGTCGGCCACCACCCTCACCTCCGTCAGCGGGCACGCGTCCCGGGTGGAGGCCAACCAGTTACAGCGGGCAGCGCCGTCGACGAGCCCTACCTCCAACCGGTAGACGTCCGGCTCCGCTGGGGTCGCTATGATATGGCGGCTTTGCACCGCGCCAGCCTCCAAGGCCGTCGTGGTGATCCCCACCTCTCGACCCTGACCGTCCACCCAGCGCAACCGAAGCTTCTCTTCCCCGCCGACCCCATCCCAGGCGAGATCGATCGTGACCGCGGCATCCGGCCCGCTCTCTCCCGGGGAATCAAACCCCGTCAGCCAGACGCCGTCGCCAAGGCTGTACAGCGCCCCATGTGGCAGTGGATCGGGGTCGGCGGGAGCATCGAGCTCCAGCGTTGCCACCTCCAGCCACGGCGTTCCCTTCCCATTGACCGGGACCCCGTCACCGCCGAAGGGCAGGAACAGGCCAATCTCCAGCGCGTAGCTTCCCGGCGCCAGCCAGCCGGGCAGAGGCACCTCGTGGTAGTCCGAGATGGGCACGCCGACGGCCCAGGCGTTGGTCGGGTAGAGACCTCCGACCGGTCGGGATCCCTCGCTGGCCCACCGCACTTGGCCTTCCCCATCCAGCAGTCGCATCCGTACAACCAGGTTCTCAGCGATGGAGGTCTCTGTCCACCACCGCAGCTCCAGGTGACGGGTCCGCGCTGCAAGCCGATCCTCGGTCAGCTCTGCCCCCAGCAGCTGAATCCCTTCCCCAAAGGTCGCCATACCATCGCCGGCTATCGGCGAGCCGTCGGGCGCTCCAGCTCGCACCTCGACCAGCGGACCCACCGACTGCAGGAAGAATTCCTCTACGTGGGGTAGATAGCGTGCCAAGTAGACGGTTTGACCCTGCGCCAGGCGGCGACGCATGTCGGCCTGGTACAGTTCCTCCGTCCCCAACAGCACGATGTCGAGGTCTGGCCGTACCCCCTCCACCCGCTGGAGATAATACAGCGGCGCGAACTTGTTGGTATCCGCCAGGATGGCGCTACCCTCGACCAGCGGCTGATGCAGCACATATCGTCCCCAGGCGTAACCTCCTTGATCCCGGCTCATGTCCACTGATGGTAGGTTGATCCATATGCGGCTGAGTGGGATCAGGGCAAAAACCGAGATCACACTGGAACGCCACACGACAGAGGGAAGGGAAGGTATCGAGGCCAGGAGCCGCCCCACAAGGGCCACACCCACTCCCATCCAGAGAGCCAGGACCAGATGAGCCGGAAGAAGGAAGACTGCGATATCCGCTACGTAGTAGCAGAGTCCGTACGCGAAGTAAGCCAGGAACGGCACCCCTGTCAGCGCCAGGACCCGTCGATCTCGCACTAACAAATCGGCGACGCCCAACAGCGCGACGAGGAGCCCCATCCACCCGAAGGGTTCGCGCATCAACCGGGCGACGATCTCCCACCGGGTCGGGTCCTGCCACCCATCCAGGCGCATGGCATCGTGAAACTGCCCCCCGCTGATATAGGTGAAGAACTCACCCAGGGACATCCAACGACCGTCGTGGAGAGCCGGCCAGCGCAGTGGGATGTAGAGATTGACCGACAGTCCCAGCAGGAGAAGCCCCCCGCCGACCAGCCAGTCCCTCCTCCTCAGTGGTGGCCTGTCCCACACCAGCGACAGTCCGATCGCCGGAACAACCAAGAGGGTCGTCAAGTGGTTCGTCAGGCTGAGACCCACCAGGAAGAGAACTGCCTGCCAGCGTCGGGTCGTGACAGCCGACCATCCTCTGTCACGGTCTGAGCCCCTCAAGAGAAGCCAGAATATGGCGGCCACGAAGAGGTTGTGCAGGGTGTACACTTCGGCGATGAGCGCCTGAGACCAGAAGATGTGGGAAAACCCGAAGCCCAGCGCCGTCAACAGGGAGAGCAAGGGGCGGTCCGTGAGATTCCGCGCCGTGAAGTAGACCATCGCCACAGCCCCGGTAGCGAAGACCGCCGATGCCAGGTTAACCCGCCAGGCCACGGAGTTCAGCGGAAGAAACGTGAAAAGCTTGGTGAGCAGGATGTACAGGGGGTAGCCCGTCGGATGGGCCACACCCAGTCGCGTGGCCACCACCTGGAACTCCAAGCCGTCCGCCACGCCCACCGATGGCAGGAGGGTGCGCAAGTACGTACTGAGGGTCACGAGCGCCAACACGACGGGTACCAACCACCGCGGTGGATCCTGCCCCACCACCAACACCGCCAGGAGGGAACCACCCAGCAACAGCACGCCCCCCGCCAACGGGCCCGACACGGCGCCTATGGCGTAGAGCAGGGGTAGACTGAGGGGTGCAGCCAGGGACCAATGACTGACGAAGCCTGGTGACCGGCGGACAAGGGTGCACCAGTGCCACGGCACGGCGACCAGGAGAGCGGTTCCGACCGCGACAGCTCCCACCGCCAGCGGAGACTCATAGAGCAGGATCCAACGCCCGGCCTCCGCCAGAACCCGCGCGAGCCCCAGCCCCCAAATCGATCCGCCCCCCGCGACGACCGCTGTACGGCCCAGCGCGCGGGCCCGACTCACATCAAGCACGGTCTCAAGGCTCAGTTTCTTCGACTTCAAAGAGCCCGAAGTAATGGGCCAAGATGTCCCGGGCCACCGGCACCGCCGTGATCGAGCCTTCGCCGCCGTTGTACAGGAAGGCCACCACCGAAATCTCCGGTTCCTCCATCGGCGCAAAGGCGGCGTACCACGCGTGCTGGGCCTGATCGAATCCCACCCCGCACATAATATCATCGCAGAACTGCGCGGTGCCGGTCTTGCCCGCGATACGCACCCCCTCGATCTGTCCCCGTCGGGTCGCGGTTCCGTGCGCTACAGCGCCCTCCATCCCTTCCCGTATCAGAGCCAGGTACTCCCCGTTGACCGGGACCTCGCGCAGGACATCAGGCTCGAAAGGCTCCAATGTCTCACCGTCGGCATCCGTGACGTGATGAACGATCTGCGGCCGATACAGGGTGCCGTCATTGGCCAGGACGTTCACCGCGTTGAGCAACTGCAGTGGCGTGACTTCCAGGAATCCCTGGCCGATCGACAGGTTGTAGGTATCGCCCGTCGACCAGCTCTCCCGATAGGTGTGGCGTTTCCAGTCCGCGCTCGGCACCAGACCGGGGCTCTCCGCCGGTAGCTCCACACCCGTACGCTCGCCCATACCAAACAGCCGAGCGTACTCGGCGATCCGCCCTACACCCAAACCGTCGAAGCCCGTGTCCTCAAAACCACCGCCGACCTTGTAGAAGTAGATGTTACACGAATTGGCGATCCCGCCCACAACATCCAGATCGCCGTGACCCGCCCTGTTCCAGCACAAGAAGGGCTGCGCGTAGCCCGGATCGTTGGGATAGTACCGGTTGGGGACCACGATCTGACCGGGACAATTGAGCTGCGTGTTCCCCGTCACCACGCCCTCCTCAAGCGCAGCGGCGGCCACCACCACCTTGAAGACCGACCCCGGCGGCACGGCGACCTGGATGGCGTGGTTGAACAGCGGGCGGTGCACATCGCCCCACGCTTCCAGATCGGCTTCGGAGACACCGCGCACAAACACGTTGTTGTCGTACGTAGGGAGGCTCACCATGGCCAGGATCTCTCCTGTCTGAGGGTTCATCGCGATCGCCGCGCCGCGCGGCGAACCAGCCTCCTCCAGCCCCAACTCTAGGACCTCCTGGGCAGCCTGTTGCAGCTCCAGGTCCAGGGTCAAGTGCACATTACCACCAGGAATCGGCGCCGAGCGCTCCTCAACCACGCGGCGTATCCGCCCCAGCACATCCGCCTCGACGATCTGCTCCCCCTTCTGCCCACGGAGCCGATCCTCGTAGCTGGCCTCCACGCCGGCGCTCCCCACCCGGTCCGTCGCTGGGTCGTACCCCTGCGCGCGATATCTCTCCTCCGCCTCCTCCGGGATCGGCAACAGATACCCCAAGATCTGGGACACCAGCGGACCCTGCGGGTACTCGCGCACGGATTCGACCTCCACGGCGACGCCGGGCAAGTTGCTCGTCTCCTGTGCCACGAGCAAGGCCCGTTCCCGCTCTACGTTTCGCTTGATCACGATGGGCTGATACGGCGCCGCGTAGGGGACCTCCTCAACCATCTCCCAAACCCCCAGACGCGGATTGTCCTCGCCCTCCTGGTTCGCCGACGTGTACGGTACGTCCAGGAGGACAGCCAGACGAATCAGAACTTCTTTGGCTTGCTCTTCGTCGCTGGGCAGATACGCCGGGACGACCGTCACCTTGAAGCTGGGGACATTGCGCACTAGACGCTCGCCGCTCCGATCATAGATCATCCCTCGCCAGGCTGGGACGGTTATCACCTTCGTACTCTGCTGTTCCGCCTCGTAGGTGTACTGGTGACCCTGCACAAACTGAAGATGATAGAGTCGACGAGCGAAGAAGCCGAAGACCGCCAGGATGATCAAACCCAGCACGTAGACGCGGACCGCAACGTTAGGTGTAGAGAGGCGCGCGCCCCGACCCTGTCTCGCTCCCTCCCGCCCCGCTCGCGGGACGAGACCCTCCGACTGGATGTTGACTCTCATACCACCACCCCGCCACGATCTGTCACCTGCTCCAACCAACGCATCGGTTGCAGGACAAGCGGCGCCAAAACGGCGTTGAGCACCACGGAAGGGACGCCCACGCGGGCCAGCGACGAACCCCAACTCACCCCGTGCCCCGTCCAAATGAGGATGAGCAACAATACCAGATGATAGGCCAACGCACCCAGGGCGGCCAGCACCGTCACTCGCACAGCCACGGAGCCCACCTCCTCGCCCAAGGACTGACCGGCCAGGTAAGCGGCGCTCAACAGAGCCACTGCCGTCGCCGCCAGCGGTCCCCCCGACAGGAGGTCCAGGATCAACCCGCCGACAAAGGCCCATACCAACCCTTCATCCAGACCCCGAACCACAGCCCAGATCAGCACAACCAACAACAACAGGTTCGGATGAGCCCCCAACAGGTCGATGCGCGACAACACCGTGGTCTGGATCAACGCGACGCCGGTGAGCAAGGAAAGTGCCAGGTAGAAGTCGATCTCAGACCCCCAGATACCTCTCAGCGCGACAGCCGATATGCCAGACAGACAACGTCTCCACTCCCGCGCTATTCCGAGCCCATCGCGTCCAGAGGGATCTGCTCGAAGCTCGTGATCACCAGAGCGATCTCAAGCCCGGAGAAATCGACGGCCGGCCGCACAGTAGCGGTTTGGAACGTCTCGTACTCCCTCCGCTGTACCTCTGTGACCTGACCAATCACCAACCCCTTCGGCATAAACCCTCCCAGGCCGGAGGTCAGGACAATATCCCCGACGGTGATCTCCTCTTCCTGAGAGACGTACTGCAACTGCAGGGTGCCGTCCTGCTGACCGACGACGAGACCAGTTCCTCGCGACGTCTGCAGAAGGGCCGCCACAGCGCTGTCGGGATCAGTGAGGAGTTGCACTCTCGCCGTTCTCGGTCCCACTTCCGTGACGCGCCCCACCAACGCTGCCCCTCTGCCCACCACAGACATGCCGACCTGAACCCCCTGTTGCGCGCCCACGTTGATGGTCATGTAGCGCAAGTAGGGATTCGGCTCCAGGCCGACCACCTCGCCACAGGGGTAGGTATCACAGGCAGCGCGGCTGACCACCTCGGTGCCCAAGATGGTCGACATCGGATACTCGCTGGCGAAGTTAAGCAAGGCGCGCAGCTGCTCCACTTCCGCTTCGTACTCGCGTAGGCGAACGGTCTCCACCGTCAACGCGTCCACCTCTGCTTCCAGCTCCTCAACCTTCAGTCGCAGGTCACGCCGTTCGAAAACCGTCTGAAACAAGCCGCTCGTCCCCCCCGTCACGTTCCACAACGCCCGCTGCAA
>SKQX01000245.1 GCA_007118795.1 Thermoflexales bacterium
CCATGGCACTTCAGGGCAGAACGCGCATCACGAGCCGCTCCAAGAGCGTGCCAGGCTCATCCGCGAGGAACGGGATTGGCGCGGCCATATTGTGGCAGGACATACCCCTGGGTACGGGCTGGATTGGCGTTTCACCAGACCTTCTCACGGGGAAATCAACCTTGGCTCTGCTGGAAGAAGGCCGTTCGGTCGCTCACCGTGGGCAATGCAAGCCGAAAATCGGCGTTCTGGGCAGCTCCATCCCTAAGACGTTGCTTCTCACGGGTCGAAGTGGGGCTTCGTGCCCAGGCACCTTGGGCGTTCGCGAGTTCTTCGATGGCAGCCAACCTTATCCCTGGCGTTCATCGGGCGGCTCAGTCACCGAGCATCTCTTCCTCGAGGTCGTGCGCGAGGTCAAGGTAGTAAGCGCGGTCCTCTTGAAGCATAGCGAGGATGTCGCCCGTGTCTTCGGCGGACATCTCCCCGCTGTCCCGCAAGCAGCGGTAGAACTTCTTGAGGGAGGCGATGTGGGACGTGACCGCGGCGACGGGGGATCCGCTCACCTCGTAGGGCAGCCAATCGACCAGGAACTCGTCGACGTCGGCCGGGGCAGCCTCGTCGGCTGGGCACGGGGAGTCGATGCTCCCGCCCTCAATGAACAGGTAACGGATGGCGAAGCGCTCGATGTTGCGCATATGCTTGTCGATGGTCCGCGTTGAAAGGCGGTGGGCGTGGAGCCAGCGCTCAAAGAGGGTCAGGAGCTGAGCGTTGCGCCATTGAATCCCAGCCTCGCGCGAGGTGTCGAGCCATGCGTCCTCGACGGGCATCTGGAAGCCCGGGACGGGATATTTGAGTGAGATGCGACCCTCGCCTTCGGGGGTGGCGATGGTGAAAGTCGCCTCTGCTGGTTGCGCGAAGCCCTCGTGCGCCCGCATGTGATTCCGCAAAAAGCGGGGGATCGTGCGCAGCGCCGCCTCGGTTCGCAGGAGGTCGGACCTGCTGAGGGGATCGGGGCCCTCACGGTGGCCAGCGCGCATAACGAGGGGGTAGGCGTGGGGCCCCGCAATGGGCCACCCGTAAGCCTCTACGGCGTCAAGGTCATCGAAGGGCATATCGATCGCCTCTGCGAAGAAAACGACGGTCCAGGTCTCTTCCCCGAAGGGCTCGTCGTCCGGCGATCCGGCGTACGTCTCATGGAGAATCTCTTTTGAGTCGTGGGTAGCCAGCCCGTAGGTCACATCCCCCTGGCCCATGACGACAGCGTAGCGGGGTTGACTGTGCTCCGGGTAGCATATCTCGATCGGCTGAGAATCGTCGATCCACCGCCAGGGGGCCTCACGGTAGAAGAAGGCAGCCGCCTCGAAGAGAGCCTCGGCCATATCCCGGGTGATTCCAGGGGAATCCACGACGCTGGGGATGGTGGGCCCTTCGGTACGGTGATCGAAGCTGCGCAAGGCACGATAGGCCTCGCGCAGGGTGTGTCGAAACTGACAGCGGATGTCGACGGTAGCCAACTGTGGCCGAAGGGCTGCCGCCAGGGATTCGTGGTCCACGTAGATCCCGGCTGGGCGGCGTCTCGTTCCGGCGCCGGGCACGGGATAGAGCATCGCCTTGGCCAGCGCATTCACGACCTGGTCCGGGGTCGGTGGATCTTCCGTGATGTCGAACCCGACGACAAAACCCGTCCGGGATACGATCAGGATGATATAGGGCCGGTAGGGGTCCGCGTCGGGCGGTGTGACCCAGAGGCGCGCACGGCGGGCGGTGCACTCCCACCACTCGTCCCTCTGGGGGAGGGCGCGGGTGTCCTTCAGCGGTACCTGGTCGGGCGTGGACCGCTCCAGCGAACTCATCATCCTGGCGAAAGGGTCTGACAATTTTCGGTTCATAGTGTAGCCTCGACGGCAGACTATACCACACATCGTCGCTTTCCAAAAACTGGAGAGTAGGATTTGGCCTCGTCGGCCGTCCGTGGTACACTAGCCACTCGTCGTACGGTCGATCATAAGGTGATCACGACATTCCACGATGTCGACGGGGTTATCCATATACACCATCGGGCACAGCGACCACGCGATGGCGGATTTCGTGGGCCTTCTCCGCGAGCACCGCATCACGCTGGTGGTCGACGTGCGGAGCCAGCCCTACAGCCGCTGGGCGCCGCAGTTCAACCGGGAGACGCTGGAGCAGGCCCTGGAGGAAGCCGGGATCGGCTACGACTTCCTGGGCCATGCCCTCGGTGGGCGGGCGTCGGATCCGAGCCTGTACACGGCGGGATGCCCCGACTACGGACGGATGGAGGAGATGGAGGCCTATCAGCGGGGCATTGAGCATCTGACGGAAGTGGCCTCCACGGAGGGCGTGGTCATCATGTGCGGGGAGGGGGACTACCGAGCGTGCCATCGCCACCTCCTGATCACCCAGACTCTGCTGAAGCGCGGTGTCGAGGTGATCCACATCAAGCCAGACGGGCAGTTGGTCGCCGGCGAGCGAGTCCCGGAGCAGCTCTCTCTGTTCTAAGGACGGCAGCCGCCAGGAGACGGGTTGTCGCCGGCCGGCACTGGCGAAGAGGTCGGGGCCCCGGCACGGATGGCGCTGCTACGTCGGGAGGTCGCCCATGTATCGCCTATATACCATCGGCACCCAGCGCAAACCGCTCTCTACATTCATCAGCCAGCTGCGCGATGCTCAGGTCGATGCGGTCATCGACATACGGGCCCGCAATACCTCCCACCTTCTGGGTTACGCCAAGCAGGACACGCTCGATTTTCTGCTGCGGGAGGGATTTGGCATCGGATATGAGCACCGTCCCGAGTTGGCCCCTGTTCCGGAGATCCTGGATGCGTATGGGGACGACGGGGATTGGGCGGCGTACGAAGCGCGCTTCCTCCCGCTCCTGGAGGAACGGGAGGCCGAGCGCGTGGCGCAGGAGATTCTGGAGCGGTATCAAGCCCCCTGCCTGCTTTGTGCCGAACCGACGGCGGACCGCTGTCACCGAAGGCTGGTGGGGGAGTACTGGAAACGCTTCCTCCCTCGACTGGTGGTCGTCCATCTGTAGCAGGACCAGCGGCACAGGCTGCCAGTAGGGGGGTGACGCCGCGCCGAACGGGTGGCTCCCGTTCAACGCACGGAGTCGCGGAGGAGGGAACGACCATGCCGCGTCAAGAGGTTCTGATCCTGGCGATGACCAGGATGCTCAGCGGGATCTGTACGGCCGGCCTGACTCGCGAATCCGCCCCGGTGACCGGCCTGCGCTGGGTGCGCCCGGTGCGGGAATTCGGCGCGGTCCAGCGGGGCGATATGACGGATAGGGATGGGCGACTGGTGGCGTGCTGCGACGTGGTGGAGTTGGAGCTGATTGAGCCCCGGCCCGAACCGCCGCACGTCGAAGATTGGCTGACGGACTTCGTCCACCACCGACCGCGGCTGGTGCGCCGGCTCGAGGGGGAGAAGCGGGCCGGCTTCTTCCGCGATTATGTCGATCAAGCCCCG
>SKQX01000228.1 GCA_007118795.1 Thermoflexales bacterium
AGCTTCGCCCCGGCCAGGGCCAGGGTCCGGAACAACTCCGGGAAGCGCAGGTCATAACAGATGGCCAGGCCAGTGGGGCCCCAAGGCGTGGGACACAGCGTCGCGTGCTCTCCCGGTACCAGGTAGCGATGCTCCTCCATCAGGCGGAAGAGGTGCATCTTGCGGTACGAACCCAGAAGCTCGCCGCCCGGACCGTACAGGGCCGCGGTGTTGGAGATCCCCCCGGAGTGACGCTCCAGTACCGAGCCCGCCAGGTGGATCCCAAAATCCCGGGCCAGCCCGGCCATCTCGGCAAAGCCGCCCTCGCCCAGGGGTACGGCCCACTCGTGGGCTCTTTCCAGATCGTACCCGTGATGCCACAGCTCCGGCAGGATCAACAGGTCAGCCTCTGCAGCGCGAGCCTGTACGGCGAACTCCCGCGCCCGGGCCAGATTTTCCGGGCCACGGCCCCGCAGCACGTCCATCTGCCCCAGTGCAATAGTCAGCAATTCAGGTTCCACGTCCCCCTCCTCTCTCAGTCAGCTAACCTGCTCCCTTGCCTCAGTCTCAATCCGTTGGAGATGACCGCTTCCCCCCCGGCACAGGATCGGTCCAGCCCACCCCTAGTCTTGCTCTACGCACGAACCCGGGCGCCGGCCGCTGCGGCGGGTGGTCGAAGCTCTGCCGAACCACCGATACCCCCCTACGGAACCCTTGATCCCCCAGAGCCCTATCCTGCCCTGCCTGTGATGTAGTCCTCCGTGAGCCGCTGGTCCGGACTGGTGAAGATCCTGTCCGTCATATCGAACTCCACCAGTTCGCCCAACCAGAAGAAGCCGGTGCGGTCGGAGACCCGCGCAGCCTGCTGCATGTTGTGGGTCACGATGACAATGCAATAGCGCTCCTTCAGCTGCCGGATCAGCTCCTCCACCTGTAGGGTGGCGATGGGGTCCAGGGCCGAACAGGGCTCGTCCATGAGGATCACCTCGGGTCTGACGGCGATGGCTCTCGCGATGCAGAGCCGCTGCTGTTCTCCCAACGAAAGGCTAAGGGCGTCCTGTCTGAGGTCGTTGCTCACCTCTTTCCACAGTGCTGCACCCCGCAAGCTCTCCTCCACGATATCGTCCAACTCCCGGTTCCCGTTGATCCCCAGGATCCGCGGTCCGAAGGCCACGTTGTCGTAGACCGACTTCGGAAAGGGGTTCGGACGCTGAAAGACCATGCCCACCTGCCGACGCAGCTCCACCACATCTGCATCCGGGGCATAGATGTCGCAGCCGTCCAACAAGACCCGACCTTCCAGTCGGGTGTTGGGGATCGTATCGTTCATACGGTCCAAACAACGGAGGAACGTGGACTTGCCGCAGCCGGAGGGCCCAATCAGAGCCGTGATCTCTCGGTCCTTGATGGTGATGGAGATATCCTTTAACGCGCGCTTGTCGCCATAGTAGAAACTCAGGTGCTCAACCGTTATCTTGTCCATGTCTGCTGACTCATCCAAATCGCCCGGTGATGTAATCCTCTGTGCGCTGATCGTGCGGGTAGACGAAGATCTCCTCGCCCGGTCGGTACTCCACCATCTCTCCCATGAGAAAGTAAGCGGTCCAGTCGGCGATGCGCGCCGCTTGTTGAATGCTGTGGGGCACGATGACGATGGTATAGTCGGCCTTCAGCTCCTCGAGCGTGGCCTCCACCTTGGCAGTCGAGATGGGATCCAATCCAGACGTCGGCTCATCCAGCAGCAGCACGTCAGGGGCCAGGGCGAGGCTCCGGGCAATGCAGAGACGCTGTTGTTGCCCCCCCGACAGGGAACGAGCCGAATCATCCAGTCGATCAACCACCTCATCCCACAGGGCGGCCTGTTTCAGACAGCGAACGACAATCTCGTCTTGAGCCGCAGGATCCACGACGCCCGCCAGCTCTGGGCCGTATATCACATTCTCGCGAACCGTACCCGGAAGCGGAAGCGGGAGAGCGAAAACCATCCCCACGCGCCTCCTGAGGGTAGGCAGGTCAATCCGGGGTCCGTAGATGTCCTCTCCGTCCAGCCAAATCCGGCCGGTCATGCGGGTCCCATCCACCAAGTCGTTCAAGCGGTTGATCAGCCGCAGCAGGGTGGTCTTCCCGCCCCCCGCCGGGCCGAAAAGCACCGTGATGGCATGAGAGGGGATCTCGAGGGAGACGTCCTTCAATGCTTGGACGTCGCCATACCAGTAGCTGATGTTCTCGATGGAGACTTTTGGCTGGATATCACCGGACATAGAGTTGATCAACAGCCCCCTCCAAAGAACCCATCTGAGGGTACGGGCGGATCCACAGCCGTTGCGCTTCCTGGATCACCATTCCCGCCGTCTACGATAGGTACTACGAATGAGCGTAGCCACCACGTTCATAGAGAGCACCAGTACGAGCAACACCAGGGCGGTGGCATACTTGATCTCGTCCGGCATAGCCGGTACCTGCGTGCTGATGACATAGAGATGATAAGGCAGCGCCATCGTCTGATCAAACGGTGATTGAGGTAGACGCGGCAGGAAGAAGGCTGCCACCGTGAAAAGAATCGGCGCAGTCTCCCCGGCGGCCCGTAACAATCCCAACAGGACGCCGGTGATGACCCCGGGCATCGCCTGCGGCAACACGATGCGGCGGATTCCCTGCCACCGAGTCCCTCCCAGACTGGTGCTGACCGTCCGGAATTCGGTCGGTACCGCACGTAGGGCTTCCTCCGTGGTGCTGATGATGATGGGCAAGGTCATGATGGCCAGAGTGAGGGAACCTGCTACTATCGATGTGCCGAAGCGAAAGAATAGCACGAACAGCCCCAGGCCGAACAGGCCGTAGACCACGGAGGGAACCCCGGCCAGGTTGATGATAGCCAAGCGGATGGCCCGGGTCAGCAGGCTGTCCCGGGCATACTCAGCGAGATAGATGCCCCCACCCACACCGATGGGGATAGCCACCAACGCTGTCCCCAGCGTCAACCAGAGGGTACCGATAATGGCCGGCAATATCCCCCCCGCTCGCATTCCGTCTCGCGGCATCGCGCTGAGGAACTCCCAGCTGAGGGCACCGGCCCCCTCTACTGCGATGATACCGATGACCACGAGAATGGGAATCACCACGATGGCTGCCACCGCAGCCAGTAGGATAAATCCCACGCGCTGCACCTGGTGCCGATCCATCAACGCAGACCCCCTCGGCGTCGCTTCTGGAAGATCGTCGCGGCAGCGGTGAGGTTTATGAGGAAGGTCAATACGAAGAGAATCAGGCCGATGCCGAACAGAACGTGATAGTGAACACTACCTTGCGCCACCTCGCCCATCTCGGCTGCCACCGTCGCTGTCATCGTCCGAGCGGGCAGGAACAGGGAGTCGAGGGTGACAGGCAGACGGGCTGCGTTTCCCGTCACCATCAACACAGCCATGGTCTCGCCGATGGCCCGCCCCAATCCCAACATAACCGCCGTGATGATCCCCGAA
>SKQX01000229.1 GCA_007118795.1 Thermoflexales bacterium
CAAACGTCGCCCTGGCCGTGCGTCGAGAGCCCCGTCTGGTCCGTGCGGTGAAAGAGGTGATCGTCATGGGTGGGGCGATCCGCCACGGAGGGAATGCCACACCCCTGGCCGAGTTCAACACGTACGTGGATCCCCATGCGGCCCACATCGTATACCATGCTGGCCTGCCCCTCACCCTGGTACCTCTCGACGTCACCTATCGATGCATCTTGACCAGCGCGCACGTCCACCGTCTCCTGCGAGTCGACTCGCCCATCACGCGCTTCATCGCCGACGCCACTCGCTTCTACATGGCGTTTCACGACCACTACCAGCAGATCGCCGGCTGCATCATCAACGATCCGCTGGCGGTAGCCCTCACTCTGGCACCCCACCTGGCCGATCTGGAGGAGTACTACGTCGATGTGGACGTCTCGAGTGGGGTCTCGCTCGGCAACACCTTCGCCGACTTCTACGGTATGGAGTCCCAGCCCCCCAATATGCGTGTGGCTTTGGGCGTGCGAGCCGAAGATTTCCTGGAGTTCTTTCTCGAACGGATGGAGATGCTGGCGTCGTTGGCTTAGGCAAACGAGTCAGTTGCCATCAAGACCCGGTTGAAGGCGCACCATCTTGAGGGCGCGGGTCGCCTCCCTTTCACGACGGGGAGCTTACCCGGGACGGCCTTACAGACCGTCGGGCTACGGTCCGGTGCGGAGAGCGAAGCGCACCGATGAACCGAGAGGATAAGAGGGGGCGAGGCCAGCTCGCAGATGCTGATTCGGGGGCGACCGAGGCGGTACGGGCCACGCTAGCCCCCATAGGTGCCGCCTGGGCGGTGGAGCAGATAGCCAGCCGCAGGGCCTGAACCGACCTGAGGCAGCGTTCGTTGCTGCCCACGTGGCTACGCTTCAGCCCTGGGCGGCTTTCACGAGATTCAGCACCCGCTCCCCTTCATCGTACCAGATCCTGAGTCGATTGTCCGTCAACTCAAACTCACCCGCCGTCCGCAGAGCCCTGAGATATTCCCGCTCCTGTTCCATCACACCAGGACAGGCGATCTCCGTGGCGATGATCTCGCTGAACGAGAGGGTGCCATCGGCGACCACGTACTGCGCGCCGAAGGTGTTACAGCCTGTGAACCCCCCTGCGTGACCCTCCTCCCCGAACCGGAGGGTGACTTCCGTCTCCTCCAGCACCGGGTTCTCAGCACCGGGCTCACCGTATGAGTCCAGCATCCATTCGGTGTTGGCCAGAGCGGCCTCTGGGTCCGGCTCACGATCGTTCACGATACCGGGCACCCATTCGGCTAAGCGGGCGCACGTCGACATCAACACGATCGTCAGTGCTACCACCACGTATGTCGATCGACTGTCCATCGATTTCATCTCTCCCCCTGAGCCCGTCAGCCCTAAACGCCAGGCTCCCGATCCCCGCTGGGGCGGGTACCGGAGCTCGGATTCGACCACGCGGGGTAGAAGGTGGTCCATCGTCGGGAATTCATCGTCCGACCAGGCACCCCGCTCGTCTCTGGAATCCCAACGGTCCATGCCGCCACATCCACTCCCTGGGACAATTGTACGCGACACACCCGCTCCGAACCGATGGGTCGGGTTGGTAATCGGTGGCACTCCGTTGGTGGAGGGTTGGAGTTCGGTTTGAGGTGCGCTGAAGGCGGGACCTGCGCGCGGCGAACAAGGCTCAAGGCGGCCGACAGTCGGGAGACGCGGCTGGCCGAGGTTCGGCGATGCGCCGGTAAGGGCGGTTGAGGCGGGCCTTGCGGACAACGAACGCCGGTGGGCCGCATGGCGAGGCCGGGTCCCCCGGTCAGCAGCGGGAGGATCGTGGGCCCATCAGTGCGCCGGAGAACGGTTGGTTCTCACCCGCCGAGCAGTCGACGTACAGCGACTTGGGCCAACACGGTGACCCCAGGAACTAGGACTGAGACCACGAGGGACCGTAGGGTGGACACATCGTAGGGCCACGTCTGCACCTGCTCGAGCCGTTTCTCATAGGCGATGAGCGCCTGGATCTCTGCGGTCACCTCGGAAGCGCCCTCCGTCTCCCGGATGCCCTCCAACAGTCTGACGGATAAGGATCGCATGAGGTGCCGCAGATCCTCGAGTTCAGCTTCCTTGGCTGATGCGATGATCTTGTGCGTCGGATGCATGTTCCAGAAGAATATCATCACGGGCATCAGGAACATCGGGCCGTTGATCAGCCAGAACTCCAGAGTCAGGAGCACACTAGCGTCGGGAGCGGAGAAGACCAGGGCGATCGTGACGCCGCCGACAAATGCCAGGGCCAGATAGAGGCTGCTTCTTCCCACGACTTTGAAGGGGCCCAGATTGAGTACATCCACGCTCAGTGGCTGTTGCAGCAGGGCCGCTGTGACTCTGATACTGACCACAGAGGCGTACACGGTCCAGCTCAGCAGGCCGAGCATCGCCGGAGTGAGGATCAGCCCGTAGACGGTCACCCAGTCCAGAGTCAGCCCCCCGTAGGCCGCGACGATGATGGCTCCACCCAGGAGCCCGAAGGCGATGGCGCCCAACTCCTGTTGAGGGTCTATGCTGGGGGATGCGCTGGCCAGGGCGTCTGATGGCTCGCCGTTGAGTTCGGCCAGAGGGAGAATCGCATCGATGACCTCATTCTCCATCTTGGTGAGCCTGGGGGCGATGAGCAGAACGTAGAGGATGACGGTTGGGCCGACCAGTAAACCCCGCCAGTGGCCCTCCGCGAACAGGCTGTCCATGCCGTATTCCAGCGCCCCGACCAGCAGCGCCGCTCCGTACAGGATCAGGGCGATGAGCAGGATCGTGTGCCGAGTTCGGGGACGGCCGATCGAGCGCTCGAAGAGGGTCTCGGTAAACTCCATAGGCTGACTCCATTGTCACAGGGAGCGCTGGCTTGGTCAGACTGGGACGGGAACCCGCCGTGATCCGCGGCAGCGAACCCGACATCACCGCTTTTCCGCCAGCTCCCGCGGGGG
Organism: Thermoflexales bacterium; assembly: GCA_007118795.1. Lineage (GTDB taxonomy): Bacteria > Chloroflexota > Anaerolineae > B4-G1 > B4-G1 > SKLM01. The sequence goes on from SKQX01000229.1 coordinate 2,969, forward strand.
TTTGGAACTGAGCTCACTCCCGACTCGACGCTGGCGTTGAGTGTAGCATCGAGGGAGCAGAGAGTCAAACCCGTGGTGCGGCGTCTTGGCGAGCTGATCAGGTCTGGATGGTGGGATTGAGGGTATGGTGGAAGCCCCCCTCACCCAGCCTCTCCCCGGGGGGAGAGGGGTAGAGGAGCCAGCCGGAGCGAGGTCGGCCCTATTCTGACCAAAGAATGCGGGCCATAGCACCTTGCCATCACCGATCTTCCGTGGTACTATGTCGCTCTCAGGTTCGTGCTCAAGACCGAGCCCTCTGGCCGCCTCAGCGGTGCACGCCCATCGCGGGGCAGGGTGGACTCCGCCATACCCTCACGACCGAATGTAATCTTGCTCCGTGCTGCTGGAGGCCTCCCGATTGAGTAGCCTACGGGTGGTATCGGGCGATGGGACTGAAAGAAATCGCGGCTGCCATCGTGCCGAGAACAACCCCGGTTTGCCAG
>SKQX01000154.1 GCA_007118795.1 Thermoflexales bacterium
CCCCCGGGGGAGAGGGTTAGGGTGAGGGGGTATCTCTTGCGCTGAAGAAGAGAACTCGCCGCGATTTCCCCTGTGCAGCTTGAGGAGACGCTCAGCCCTGCGCGCGGCCGTTTTCCCTCTCCCCTCGGGGGAGAGGGTTAGTGTGAGGGGGTCATCATCGCTGGCAAGGTCCTCTGCGCTTCCATTTTCACCCTCACCACCAAACGCGTCCGCTCAGTAGCGGCGTCCCTCGCGTGTGCCCCCCATCCCGGCCGGACCGGCCGCAAAGCGCCAGGTGTCAAACAGTTGGAAGCGTGCTATAATCGCTCATGCGATGGATGCGGAGATCATCTACAATCCAACGGCCGGGCCCCGCGACGTCATCCGCGAGCTCAGGGAGCTCACGTCCTTTTTTGCTGAACACGGCTGGTCCGTGGAGCTCAGGATGACCGAGGAGCCGGGTGACGCTACCAGGATGGCGAGGGTGGCGGCGGAGAGGGGACGGGATGCGGTCATCGCCGCGGGGGGCGACGGGACCGTCAATGAGGTGGTCAACGGCCTCGCGGGCACGCCCGCGGCCATGGGCGTCCTGCCGGTGGGCACCGGAAATCTGTGGGCCAAAGAGCTCCGGGTGCCCACCTACACGCTGACGAATCCCCTGCGCCTCCGTCAAGCGGCGGAGGGTCTGATTGAGGGGACCGTCCGGGCCATCGACGTGGGTCGCGTCGGGGGCCGGGTCTTCCTCTGCTGGGCCAGTGCCGGGTTGGACGCCGAGGTCACCAGTGAGATGGAGCCGCGGGAGAGATACCAGAAACGACTCGGTGCGCTGCCCTACCTCGTCGCTGCCTTCCTGGTAGCCAGAGACTTCAAGGGGGTGGACGCCGAGATCACCATCGACGGAGACGTGGTGGAGGGCCGCACCTTGCTCGTGGCGGTGAACAACATTCAGCGGTATGGGGGCCTGATCCAGGTGGCGCCCCAGGCCAGGCTGGACGACGGGCTTGTGGACGTCTTCGTCTTCAAGGGACTTGGCATCGGGTACGTGCTCCGGCACGTCGTGCGCGTTCTCTCCCGCCGCTACCTCGACGATCCCGAGATTGTCCATCGGCAGGGCCGCCGCGTGGAAGTGCGCACGGCAGAGCCCCTCTGGGTGCAGGTTGACGGTGACCCCATCGGCACCACGCCGGTCAACATTGAGGTGGTCCCCGGTGCGCTCCGTATCATCGCGCCTCCCTGCATGCCGGCCCAGCTGCTCTCGGCGACCCCCTCGGATGACGGATGAGGGCTCCGATGGGCCCGTAGTCGCGAGCCCGGATCCGGTGCGGAAGGGCCTGCCTGCGTCGCCTTGCTGCTGGAGTGCGGACGTGTTATAATCCACCAGTCAATAGCGCCGGCCATGCCCCACGGCCGGCGGTTGTCCGTGGAGTGGCTTGACGCCCGGGCGGGGGGGCGAGTCTTCGCCCAGGGCTGAGACGGGGGAGTATCTAGTATGGAATTGTATCTTAATATCGCTCAGATCATCATCAGCGTGGCGCTCATAGGCATCATCCTGCTTCAGAGCCGTCGCGGAGACCTGGGTGGCAGTGTTTTTGGGGGCACGTCCAGCGCCATCTACTCCAAGAGGCGCGGCTTGGAGCGGACGCTCTTCCAAGTCACCGTCGTCCTTGCTGTCGCTTTCTTCGTGTTAGCCCTGGCTAACGTGATGGTCGCAGGGTAGCCAGCAGTTGAGCGGAGCCCATCGTGGGTCCTGCGAGCACCGGTCGGAGCGAAGCGTGAAAGGGAACGGTGACGTGATTCCCGCGGCGTCGGCTGCAGGAGGGCCCTCATCCTGCTCGCCTAAGACCGAGCGCTGGACAAACCCGGAGAGGCGCTGCGGGAGGGTCCGGTTCTGGTGAACGTCCAGGTCTTTCAAGAGGAGTGGATCGGGAGTTGACGGGTTCGCGACCCGTCTCTGTCCTGGCGGGCGGCGGTAACCTGTACCCGATACACACCGTTGCTGGCGGCCCGGGGGCTCCGTGGAGACCCGCAGGATTGGGCCGTGGGGGAGGGGCCCGAGCGTGACGCGTTACATCCGCTGGCAGGTTCTCCTCGTCCTCTTCGGCGTGGTGTTGCTGGGCTTTCTGCTGACCTACCTGGCTGTCAATTTGACCACTGTCCTGCGCCCCGGCCATGGGGGTACGTACGTGGAGGGGTTAGTGGGGCAGCCACAGGCGATCAACCCGCTGCTGGCTGGCTTCCACCGGCCTGAACACGATGTCTGCCGCCTGGTCTTCAGTGGCTTGATGCGCTTCAACGCTCTGGGGGAGGTCGAGCCGGATCTGGCCAACGACTGGGAGATCTCTGACGACGCCCTCACCTACACCTTCCGCCTCCGCACCAACGCCTATTGGCACGACGGGACGCCCGTCACGGCCGACGACGTCCTGCTTACCATCCGGCTATTGCAGGATCCGGAGTTCCCCGGGCCGCCGGAGTTGGGGGCTGACGTCTGGCGGCGGGTCGACGTCGAGAAGGTCGACAGCTCCACGGTGCGGTTCGTGCTTCCCGAGCCCTATGCGCCCTTCCTGGACCATACCACGGTGGGGATTCTTCCCTCTCATAAGATCGCTGGAGTGCGCGCGATCGACCTGCCCCACGCCGACCTGAACCTGGCTCCGGTGGGCAGTGGGCCCTTTGAGGTGGAGGAGATCGATGCTGAGGGCGGAAATGTCACTTCCATCATCCTCCACAGCTTCCCTCGCTACTTCCGGGCCCGCTCCTATGTGGACCGGGTGCAGTTCCGGTTCTACTCTACGGAACGAGAGGCCCTCGACGCCTACGCCGCCGGCAAGGTCCACGGCGTCTCGCAGGTCAGGCCCGGCGACCTCTCTCGAGCCGGCGAGCTCTCGGCCCTCGAGCTCTACTCCGCTCATCTCGCCGAGTTGGGGATAGTGTTTCTCAATCTCGATCGTGACGATGTCCTGTTCTTCCAGGAGGAGGAGGTCCGCCAGGCCTTGATGCTGGCCCTCGACCGGCAGCGGCTGATCGATGAGGTGCTGGAAGGACAGGGGCTCATCGCCAACAGCCCGGTCATCCCCGCGACCTGGGCCTACAGTGCCGACACGGTCTTCTACAGCCTGGATCTGGAGTCAGCGGGAGAGCTCCTGGATGAGGCCGGGTGGCGGCGGCCGACGGAGGGTGGCGCTCGGACGAAGGGGGGCCAACCCCTGGGGTTCACCCTTCTGACTGCGAACCACCCGGTGCGAAAGGCAGTGGCGGCGGTGCTTACGGAGCAGTGGTCAGCCCTGGGGGTGGAGGTCACCGTGGAGACGGTATCGGGAGCGGAGCTGCGGGAGGCTCTGGAGAGCCGTGACTACCAGGCCGCCATCGTCCACCTCAGGCTCCCCGGCGATCCTGACCCCTACCCTCTCTGGCACGAGACCCAGGTGGAGGAGGGGCAGAACTACGCCCAGCTCCGGGATCGCCGGATCAGCGAGGTACTGGAGATGGCCCGGGTGACCCCGAACCGTTATGCCCGCCTGGAGCTGTACGAGGAGTTCCAGCAGCTGTTCGCCGAGAAGCTCCCGGCGCTGCCCCTCTACGTACCGGTCTACACCTACGGCGTGGACCGGGCCGTCAACGACGTCCAGATCGGTCCTCTGATGCATCCCGCCGATCGTTTCCGCACCGTCCTCAACTGGTGGATCGTCCACCGCCGCGTCCTGGTCACCGAGACCGAGGCAGGATCACCGAACGCCAGCCCGCGCGTCAACGGCCAGTAGATTTCCTCGCCCCCCCGCTGCGGCCCCTTCGGGGTGGGTCTGGCACCGGCCCGGTTGCTCCCGGGAGGCTGCCCCCGCGGCCCGACCCCAGCATCACTGCCGACCCCCGTTCCGACACTGCCCCCTAGCTCCGGGCGGGTCTGCGACCCGCCGGTCAAACCCTTAACCCTGTCATTTCGGGAACATCCATGGCGCCTAGCTTGGACGTTCAAGCCGGGCACTACTCTGAAACGAAGAAAGCGCGCCGGGCCCGCGAGGCTGTGCTGCCGTGTCCCCTCTCCCCGCGGGGGAGAGGGCTAGGGTGAGGGGGCTCAACTCCGAAACCGAGCGTGGTCGTCACTTGAGCCTTCGAGGCCCCCCAATGTGCGGCTTTCAAGGTCCACTTTTCCTGCTACCCGAACCCCTGCTCGCTCCATCCGTTTTCCCGGTACCCCAGCGACCAATCTCGTCCCGCAAGCGACGCTACACGCTAAGCTCCAACCCGGGCGGTACCTCGCACCCTGACCTCCGGGCGCGCCACCCACTTGACAGCAGCCGCAATTCATGTAGAATATCTGATATCCGTGAAGGGCCAATGCCGAAGTGGCGGAACAGGCAGACGCGCTGCGTTCAGGGCGCAGTGGGCTTTATGCCCATGTGGGTTCAACTCCCACCTTCGGCACTATGATCCCGAGGCGATCGCCGTCTCGGGCTTTTTCTTTCCCCGTGCACCGGAGGCGCATTTGACCAATCCCGCGGTCTGTTGTACGATGGACGGCAGGCCGTGCTGCCGGACCCGTCCTCCGCGTCCGCTGGGCCGCTGTCAGATGCTTCGATGGGGGGCACGGCAGCAGCTGGGAGAGCCGACTGGAAAGGGTGGAGCCGCTCGATCACGGAGGTGCCGATGGACTTGCCATGGCTGGACCGCGGTCGCATCGCCACGGGGGCGGTCATTCTCATCGTCGTTCTCGTCGTTGGGGCCGTGGGCTGGGCCTTCATCGAGCAGTTGACCTTGGCCCAGGAGCTCCAGGAGGAGGCGCGTAAGCTTGAGGCGTTGGTGGCCACCCGGGAGGCCGAGCGGGACCAGTTGGTAGCCACCCTAGCCTACGTGCAGACGGATGAGTACGTCGAGAAGTGGGCCCGGGAGGAGCTGAAGATGGCGCGACCGGGCGAGGTGGTTGTCCTCCCCCTGGTGACCGCCGGCGAAGATCAACCCGAGCCCGGGCGGACGCCCGAAGCCCCCGAATCCCACCTGGACTTGCCCGACGCGCGCCCCTTTTGGGTGGTCTGGTGGGACGCCCTGTTCGGACCCTAAGTGCGTATCTGGTGGACAGGGGCTTGTTGGAAGGCTGTGTCTGGAGCCGGGGTTCGAACGATCTTGGGCTGAACGAAGCACGACCCGATGGGTGCTCGATAGGCCGCCGTGCGTGCTTGACATCCTCGCGGAACCAGTTACCATAGTCGCTACGACCATAGTCGTTACGGTAGGAGGAAGTAGGTATTGGCTGGAGGGTCAGGACTGTCCGGACTTGCGGAGGCTGGCTAGTCTCTCCGTTTCGCCTCTCCCCGCTTCTCTCAAGATGGATCATTCCAAGGAGTGTAGGTAGCAAAATGACCGAAAGAGAAAAAGGAACCGTCAAGTGGTTCAACGACAGCAAGGGATACGGCTTCATCTCGCGCGAAGCTGGAGAGGACGTATTCGTGCATCACTCGGATATCGAGGGCGGCGGGTTCGCCTCGTTGAGTGAGGGCCAACAGGTCGAGTTCAGTGTCGAGGAAGGCGAAAAGGGTCTGCGGGCCGTTCAGGTCCGGGCTCTATAGGACGCCGTAGCACACCAGAGATAGCCCAGTCGAGGGAGTCGATCCGGTCGACCATCGACGCCGTCGATCGAGCTAGAACCGCACGGCTTCTCCGCAGGCCGTGCGGTTCTTGTATACAGCGTGCCCGCTGATTGGGCCAGGAGATTGGTCGTCGAGGTGACCGGCACTGGGCGGAATGGTACCCATGGCAGGGAGGCTCTCATAGGGTCGGTTTCAGCTTGCCAGGAGCTGGACCACAGTGCCGGTCATCTGAAGCGTGAAGATGGTGAGGCCGCCCACTTGACAGCCTGCAGGAAGTGCGGTATAATTTCGGCCGTGTTGCGGGGTAGAGCAGTGGCAGCTCGTCGGGCTCATAACCCGGAGGTCCCAGGTTCGAATCCTGGCCCCGCTACCTCGACGAGCGGGCGCTGAGACGCGCCCGCTTCGTGCGCGTGGCGACGTAGCTCAGTGGTAGAGCAGGGGACTCATAAGCCCTTGGTCGCGTGTTCAAATCACGCCGTCGCCATTTCTGTTTTTCCCTCGTCGGGTCGCCTGCAGTGACCACTGCCTCAAAGACGCCCGTGGCTTTTTTCCAAGCCGCTGAAGCCGCGCAAAGGTATCGAGGTGACGAAGCGCGTGCCGGCCCTCCCACCGTGAACCCATGCGGCTACTCTATGTCCGGCGCCGCAGAAGCCGCTCCTGTAGGCACGAGGGTCATCCCCGTCGTCGGCCGTCCGTACCGAAACGTATCATGGCCCAGTCCACGCCCGGGTCGGACTACCCGCGCCGCGGGCCGGGCTGCCGCCAGCTATCATCACTAACCCCAAGGAGATAACGATGAAGTCGATCGCGACCGATGCTGCGCCCCGCCCCGCTGGCCACTACGCTCAGGCCATCGTGCACGACGGGCTGGTCTACGTCTCCGGTCAGCTGGGCGTCGACCCGGAGACCGGTGAGAAGCGACTTGGCTCCGTCGAGGACCAGACCGAGCAAGCTCTCCACAATGTCGCTGCCGTCATCCGCGCCGCCGGAACCGATATCGACCGCGTCCTCAAGACCACGGTCTACGTCGCCGACATCGCCCTCTGGGATCGGGTCAACGCGGTGTACGCCGAATTCTTCGGTCCTCATCGCCCCGCCCGGGCCGTCGTCCCCACGCGGGAGCTCCACCACGGCTTCCTGGTGGAGATCGAAGCCATCGCTGCTCTGGAGAGCTGACGGGCGAAGGGGGCGGAGAACCGTTTCGTGCCCGCACTCCGGCTCCGCCTCGGTGCCTGAATACGAACTGGGTACTGTCAGCGCTTCCATCCTACCTGTTTGTAGTGAGCTACGCAGCGCCAGCGGACTAGCGTCCCAACGGTACCGCAGCTCCGCCTGCGCGCCTGACTGCCAACTGGGTACCGTCAGCGCTTCTATGCCACCTGTTTGTAGTAAGCTACGCAGCGCCAGCGGAGTAGCGTCCCGACGGTACTCCAGTTCCGCCTACGTGCCTCACTAGGAACCGGGGCCGTTTCATTGAATCAGCGGTTCAGCTCTCCTAGGTGCGACGCACCAACGGTAGCTGCGCTGCACCTCTCCTTGTTCCCTTGCATCCCCGCATCTTTGCGCCTTTGCGTTGTCCTCTTGTCGACCGCCCGTCGCTTGTCTGTCGCTCTCCGCCACCCGCGTCCGACCACGCGTTGAGCTTCCCGGAACGGGTTGTCCCCGGAATTGCCAAGACGACGGAATTGGCGTATGCTTGGGTTGAACGAGCCCCCGAAAGCTGCGGCGGGTGATATGGCAGGACCGAGACCCTGGGTCTGGTGCCGCGGTGGTGGGCGCGCTTTCCTGAGTTCTAGTCCGGTCGGCGGGAAGAGGGTACGTCGATGGGAGATATCGCCGAAAGTCACCAGCATCCCCGGTCATCGCGGACGTGGCCAAGCCTGGCCTTGATCCTGCTGACGGGCGGAGCCCTGGTGTCCGCCTTCGTCGTTAGCGCGGGCGCTGGCGGACAGGCCTTCCTGCCGGGGTGGCGGCCCAACCCGGTCGCTCACCATCGGGCACCGTCCGCGTCCGGCGAATCTGGCGTCGAAATAGCCGTGAGCCCACCGGCCAAGACCGTCATCGTCGGGGACAGGTTCACGATGGACGTGGTGGTGAACCCCAACGAACTGCCGGTGGATGCGGTCCAGGTCGTGATGAGATTCACTCCCCACGAGCTCCAGGTGGTGTCGGTCATTGGCGATGCGTTTGCCCTCGAAGTGGAGGTCATCAATGATCTTGACAACGCCGCGGGCAAGGTGATCCATAGCCGCGAGTGTCCGCCGGACGAATTCACCAACGTTCCCTTCACCCTCTGCACCATCACCTTTGAGGCCGTTGGCGTCACCGAGGGGACGGCCTTGGTGTTTACCGACGAAGATACGAGCGCGTACTTCCGGGGGACGCCGCACCCTGTCGGCACCAGCGGAGCCGTCGTGGTCGTCGAGGAGCCGGCGACGCCCACCGCTGCCCCATCGGCGACGACTACGCTGACGCCCAGTTTGACCCCGACTCCCTCGATCACGCTGACGCCCTCCCGGACGCCCACTGCCACCCAGACCGCCACTCCCACGGCGTCATCAACGCCTTACCCCACGGCGACAGTGAGGCCCACCAGCACGATGACCTCGACTCACACCCCGACTCCCGTGGCTACCGAGACAACGCCGGACGACGGACAGCGTCTCTACCTGCCTGTGGTGCTCCGCTGCTAGAGCCGGGAAGCCGTGTTGGGGCGGGGACCATTCTGGACTGGCGGGGCGACGCAGAGCCCGCCGTGGATGGGACGCAGGTCTCCGCAGATGGCCCAGATTCTGTCTGAGGATGGGAACGGCATGGCCCCACAGCGACCCTGGTCGCGCGTGATCGGGAGTCCGTAGGGAACCAGCGGCTTGTACCGGTTGGTAGACGGGTTCGGATGACTGTAGGTGGCTGCCAATACCGGCAGGTCGGTTTTGAGGCGGTGCCTGCGCTCGGGGAACTTGTTCGGCCGGCCTAAGGTGCGACGACGCCCTGGGGACGGGGCACGGGCCTTGGGATCCGCTGAACGTGCCCGTCTCGCGGCGGCCGGCGTCGCCGTGTTACCCCGACCCGGTCGTGGCTCCCGAATGAGAGACGGGTTACCGGGTAGTGGGCGCCGACCCGGCGGCCTGGCTGACTACGCCCACCAGCAGCAGAACGGCGAAGGTCACGGCCGCCACCGTACCGGAAAGCTCCAGAGTCTGCACGATGATCCCGGCACCGGCCAGTGACGAGAGAACGATCAGCGCCCACTCGAACAGGGCCAGGACGACCATCACCCCGATGACTGCGCCGATCAGAGCCAGGACCCAGGATAGGGCCGGCAGATCGAGTCCGGCGAAATCCAATAGCGCCATCACCACGTAGCCCCCGGCCAGGAAGCCGGCCGCGCCTATGGCCAGCCTCTGCAGGAAGACGGCCAGGACCGCGCCTACCACCCCGGCCGCCAGGGCGATCAGGATCACGAGCCATGCCTCATCTACCCCGGCCAGCCGGCTCGCCAGGTCCGCGGCCACGATGAACCCAATGGCGGCGACGAACAGCCAGTACAGCCGCCGTCCCGCGAGGAGCGCGGCCGCCCCAGCCAGAATGCTCAGAATCGAGAGTGTCATATCCGGAGCCCCCTTATCGCTTAAGAAGAATCAAGATGCCCGCCGCCAGGGCAGCCAGCCCCAGGATGACGTCGATGCTCTGGATGCTGATGGGCAGCAGCCCCAGCAGCCCCTGGGCCACCAGCCACGCACCCAGGAGGATCATCCCGATCTTGGCGGACCAGCTCTCCCACTGCAGGAGGATCAGGATGCCGGCCGCCATCGCCAGCAAGTCCAGGATCAGGGTCGCGCCCTGAAAGCCGATGTCGGCCACTGACAACAAGCCGCTGGCGATCAGCCAGACGCTCAGTAAGAGCATGGCCAGTCGCTTCGTGAGTCCAAACATTATCGATCCTCCTCTTTCCGTCGGCGTGACGGTCTGTAAGCTAGGCGGGAGCGCTTGGCCCGCCTCCGTCACGCGGAGTTTCGCCGAACGTGACCCACATGACGCGCACAATGCCCCACGCAAACAGGGCGTAGACGAGCATCGCCACCAGGGACGACAGCTCCAGGACCGAACCGTTGGCCGCGGGGTCATCGAACAGACCGGTGAAGGGCACCAGGAATACCGCCGTGATGCCGTAGATGAGCTGTGCGAATCCGGCCTGGGGACTCGCGGCCAGGAGCCGGAGAAGAAATCGGATGCCGATCAGCGCCTGAAGAACGCCCGTGGCCAACCAGATGATCTGAGTCGCCTTGGTCAGGGCATGCCCGGTATCCGGAGGCCCTCCACCGCTGGGCCTGGGCTTCTCGCTTCTCTTTGGTGCCGATTGTGTCTGCTCAGGGGCTTGTTGTGCCACAGCACACCTCCTTCTTTCTAACTTCTCTACCCACACACCGCTTTCAAGTTTACCCGCCACGGTCCGACGGTCCGGTGTCGCCCTGAGGTCAGAGCGCGGCGGGTTCTATCTGCTCTGTGGGCCCCTCCTGGTCAGAATCCACGGCGTCGGCCGAAGATGAGCCCGAGGACGAACAAGATGATGAACACCCAGAACAGGATCCGGGCGATGTCCGTAGCGGCTCCGGCAATCCCACCAAACCCCAGGACACCGGCGACGAGGGCCAGAACCAGCAGTATGACGATCCATCGCAACATCAGAGTATCCTCCCTTTCATCGGTCCACGTCCAACCGTTCTGCCGGGGCGATCAGTGATGGAGATCCGATCCCCCTGGCCCAATCCACCTCCCCCGCTGGTGACCTGGCTCGTTAGGTCACTAAGGCAGGTCCGAGGTGCTTCCGAAATCCAGTATATCACACAGAGCCGGCTCCAGCGGACGGAGTTCGTTTGGGTTCCCGTTGAGTAAGGTTGGTGAAGGTTGGAGATCCGTTGGTTGAGCGTGTGCCATGGGCCGCCCCCCACGGGAAGCGCGGCGACAACGCCCCCCTCACCGAACCTCTCCCCCAAGGGGGGAGAGGAGTAGAAAGACGGAAGGGTCCCCGACTCATCGCTGCCCGACTCATCCCTGCCCCAGTCGTTCCGCGAGTGCCGAGGTACCTGTCGGGCTTTATCATTCTCGCCCGTGAGGTGACCGGCACTTCGGTCAACACATCGGAAAACCGAATCTCACGCTTTCTGAAGCTGATTCGGGCCATCATGCTGTTCTTGCAAGTGCCGGTCACCTTGGCCACAGAAGAATGACAAGGCCTGAGGTCACCAGGAGCACTTGTTTTCGACCTTTGAGGTCTTCGCGCGGCCTGTCAAGACCCGAAAACGCCTTCAGCGGGCACAGAAAAGCGTGCTGCGAGGTGTCAATCGAAACCTCAAAGGTCTCTGGTGTCAAAACCCTTGCTCCTGGCCTGAGGTCACTGGGCCGCTTGACACAGTCGCTGAGCTCCGCTAGACTGGACCTTCGTCTCTGGAGCGATACAACAGGATCTGACGCGGGGCCGGACCTGAGCCCTCAAACCCTTCAGGAGGATCAAGGGCCTGGTCAGGCCCCGCACTTACCACCGGAGCCCTTGTCATTCTGAGAAGATCTACGGTGCCCAGCTTGCCAAGGCGGCGAAGCGAGCCTCAAGCCTCGCACCACTCAGAACAGAAGAGATTGCGCTCGCCCATTGTCAGCGTGATGACCCTTCTGTGGATCCAATCCGATCTGTCAGGCGGCCACGCTAAGCGTCGGCCCCGAGAGACAAAGTCCGCATTCTTTCGCTCTCCCCGGGAAGAGGGCTAGCCCGGCACCGGCGGGCCGTGAGGGGGGGTCTTATGGTTCACACTATTTTCATCGTCTCCAACTCAACCCTCACGCAGCGAATATGTTTGCTGGTAGCAGAGCAGGCGCGGCGGCTGGAGCGACGAAGGACTTCGCGCCCCTGGGTCGATTTGCTCACCTGTGGGCGCTCCTGGGCGGTCCTGGAAGCTCCCATCGCCCAGTGATGATCGTCGTCCCGGCCAGATAGCCGGAACTGCCCAGGAAGTGAGGCTGATCACCGAAGGCCGCCCTGGTTCTTGCAGGGTTATGTCTTCTCTCAGTGAACTAGAACACGGGAAGGGAGGTCTATGAAGACTCGCTACCGCTGGCTCGTCGTTGCCATTCTCTTCGCTTTCATGTTGCTCCACCAGGCCGATAAGCTCCTCATCGGTCCTCTGACCACGCCGATCATCGAGACCTTCGGCATCAGCAGGGCCCAGATGGGGGCGGTCTTCACCGGGGCCCTCGTGGTGGGCGCGATCCTCTATCCCCTGTGGGGCTACCTCTACGACCGCTACGCCCGCCCCCGGCTGCTGGCGCTGGCCTCCTTCATCTGGGGCTCCACGACCTGGCTCAGCGCCGTGGCTCCCACCTACCCCCTGTTCGTGGTGACCCGGGCTTCTACCGGCATCGACGACTCCAGCTACCCCGGGCTCTACTCCCTCATATCCGACTACTTCGGCCCGGAGGTGCGCGGCAAGATCTACGGGCTGCTCCAGTTGACTATGCCCACCGGTTATCTCCTGGGCATGGTGCTCGCTCTCACGCTTCGGGAGACGGTGGGCTGGCGAGGCGTGTTCCTCATCACCGGCGCGCTGGGGATCCTGCTTTCGGTGGTCATCCTCTTCGCGGTGCGCGAACGAGCGCGGGGCAGCTCCGAGCCCGAGCTGGCGGGGCTCGAGGAGATTGGAGTCCACCGCTTCAACTGGGATACCGCGGTGGATCTCTTTCGGAAGCCGAGCCTGCGGCTGCTCTTCACCCAGGGCTTCTTCGGCGTATTCCCTTGGAATGTCATAACTTATTGGTTTTTCTATTACCTGGAGACGGAGCGGAACTACACGCCGGATGCGGTGCTGCTCACCATGTCCG
>SKQX01000122.1 GCA_007118795.1 Thermoflexales bacterium
CGTTGTTCCGGTAGGCCAGGTCTATGACCGTGTCGCCAGGCATGGCCCGCGGGTCGCCCTGATCCAGCTTATGGACCAAGTAGGCCGCCTTCATCTCGGCGAACATCTGGTTGGAGAACCCGTCGTTGCCGAGCCCCACCTGTACGGATCTCCTCATCATCGTCTCCACGGGGGCCACCCCCACGGCGTTGTTCATGTTGGAGCGCGGTTGGTGGGTGACCCACGTGCCGGTCGTCGCCAGTCGCTCGATCTCCCCCTCGTCCACGTGGACACAGTGGACGGCGATCGTCTTGGGTCCCAGGACGTCGGCGTCGCCCAGACGATGGACCACCCGCTTCCCGCTCTTCTGCAGCGAGTCCTCCTGATCCGAGACGCCCTCCGCCACGTGAACGTGGAAACCCAGGCCGAGGGGTTCGGCCGCAGCGACGCAGTCGGCCAGGGTCTCGTCGGAGAGCGTGAGGGATGCGTGGAGCCCAAAGGAGGCGGCGAGTTGGGGCTCGGCCGCCACTGCTCTCGCGAAGCGGATGTTCTCGTCGATCCCGGCCTGGGCCCGCTCGGGGCCGTCGCGATCGGTGACCTCGTAGCACAGGCTGGCGCGCAGGCCGGCCTGCCGCACGGCCTCGGCGATCACGTCCAGGCTGCCGTCGATGGCACACGGACTGGCGTGGTGGTCGATGAGCGTGGTCGTGCCGTGGCGTACCGCGTCGACCAGGCAGACCAGCGCCGAGTATCGCACGTCCTCCAGCGTGAGGGCCCGGTCCAGGCGCCACCAGAGCCGCTCTAGGATCTGTGGGAAGGATTGCGGCGGCTCACCGGGGACCGCCATGCCGCGCGAGAAGGCGCCGTAGAAGTGGGTGTGGGCGCAGATCGAGGCTGGGAGCAGGAGCTGACCCGCCAGGTCCCACCGCGGCGCGTCGGGGAAGCGGGTGGTCAACTCGGCCGTCGTGCCCAGGGCGGCGATGCGTTGGTCCTGGATGAGCAGGGCCCCCTTCTCCATTAGCTCCGCCGCCCTCCCCAGCGTGGCCACTCTGGCGTCCGTGATCAGCATCGTGAATGTCCTTCCTATATATGGTCCAGGAACGGGAGACACCTCGGTCTTGAGTGCGACCCGACTCGGCGGCGATGGCTACTAGAGGGCGGGCGCCAGGACGCTGAGCAGGTAGAGAAGGGCGACCGCAGCGCAGCCCAGCACCAGCAGCGTTGCGGCGCACCCGATGGCAACCCACAGCCAGGTCCGATAGGGATCTATGTCCGAGTCCCGCCCCCGAATGTCCGACGGTGGGCCCACGGCATCGGGACGCTGGGGAGCCGGGCCAGCCGGATACGTCCGGCGCAGCGGCTCCTGGTCACGGCCGGGCCGCTCGCGCCCCGGCTCGGCCACGGGCCGCCGGGTGTGATCGGCCGGCCTTGCCGTCTCCCGATAGATGAGCGTCACGGCCTCACTCAACCCGATGGCATCGCCGGTTGTAAGACGCCGCGGCCGGGTGAGGAGCACGCCGTTGACGAACGTCCCATTGGTGCTGTCCAGGTCCTCGATCTGCCATGCCCGGTCGCGGCGCGTGATGCGCGCGTGGGCTCGGGACACCTGAGGATGGTCGATCACCACCTCGCAGCGGGGATCGCGCCCCAGGACCAGGGTATCGCGGTGCAGGGCAAAGGTCCGGCCTGCCTCCGGCCCCCTCTTCAGGATGATCTCCCCACTCGCCGTCATAGTCGCACCTCGCTCGCCGCTCATGCGCGACGGGTTCAGCCTACTCCGGGAGGTTCCGGCTGGCTTGCTCCCATCGGCGGATCAATCTCATCTAGTATACGCCCCAGGGGGGTGGTTGTCAACCCTTTCCCCTGTGGTACACTCTGCGATGAACCAGCGACAGACGGTAGGGGGCCCCGCAGCTACCGCTCCGGCCCCGATGGGTGGATGGAGGCATCGATGACCCTGATAGTTGATGGACACGAGGACGTGGCCTGGAACATAGTGGCCCTGGGACGGGACGTGCGCCGTAGTGCCCTGGAGACCCGCCGCCGGGAATCGGAGGCCGATGCACCCGATCGGAGCGGGGCCTGCATGGTCGGCCTGCCCGAATGGCTGGCAGGAAACGTAGCGGTGGTCTTCGGCACCATCTACGTCGAGCCCTTTCGACGCGGGAGGAGCCGGGGCCCCCGCGTCTACACCGATGCCGAAGAGGCGCACGTGCTGGGCATGGAGCAGCTGGACGTCTATCGGCGTCTGGCCGACGAGGAGGACCAGATCCGATTGGTGGGAAGCCAGGGGGACCTGACCGACGTGCTGGCGTCCTGGGAGACGGAATCCCCCACAGTCGGTATCGTCCCGCTGATGGAGGGGGCTGACCCCATCCGGGAGCCCGCCGAGGCCGAGCTGTGGTTCGAGCGCGGCGTGCGACTGATCGGCCTGTCGTGGAAGGCCGGGACCCGCTACGCGGGCGGGGACGCAGTCGGAGGGCCTATCACCGACCTGGGCCACGACCTGTTGGAGGTGATGGCCGATCTGGGGATGGTGCTGGACGTCAGTCACCTGAGCGAGGAGGCGTGTTTCGAGGCCGTGGCCCGTTTCGAGGGCCGCGTGGTCGCCACCCACGCCAACCCGAGGGCGCTGGTGCCGGGGGACCGTCAGCTGTCCGACGAGATCATCCGTCGCCTGAGCAGGCGTGACGGCGTGGTGGGCATCGTGCCTGCCCATTCCTTCCTACGTCCCGACTGGCGGACGCGGCCGGCCACCCTGCAGGATGTGGTGGCCGCCATCGACCATGTCTGTCAGGTGGTCGGCGACGCGGCCCACGTCGGGCTCGGGTCCGATTTCGACGGTGGCCTCGGGGCGGGTGACACGCCCGCGGAGCTCGACACCGTGGCGGATCTCCAGCGCATCGGGCCGGCGCTGGGGGAGGCCGGGTTCGACGCTGAGCACATCGACTTGATTCTGGCGGGGAACTGGCTCCGCGTCCTGCGCGACACCCTGCCGGACTGACGGCTCGCCTGCGCGAACGTCGGATCGGCCGCAAGAGTCCACCAGAGACCCTGAAGGTTTCAGCGAATTAGGGCGTCAGAAGCAGCCTTCAGAAGCGGCATCTAGATTCAAAAGAGGTTGATCTCTGAGAACCTTTGGGGACTCCCCTGAAAAGAAGCCGCGACTCGGTGAGAGCGCCTGGGTACAGCACCCCACTTCAGTCCTCCAGAGGGCTCGAATTAGGGGTGCTGACATCCCGTAGGTGCATTCTTGGCCTGCATTCCCCACCGAGTGCAAGTGGGTGACCTTCTTTCAGTAGAGTCTTTAGTCCTACAACCGCATTTGTCATTCCGAGGAGCGCCAGCGACGAGGAATCTCGGTCACCTTTACCAGAAACAATCCGTCTGTGAGCGCTCCTGGGCCGGCCAGGAAGCTCTGATAGCCGA
>SKQX01000178.1 GCA_007118795.1 Thermoflexales bacterium
CGGAGGCAGCGCTCCGTACCAGTGATGGCTTGTTGGGTCTGGTGGCGCGGGCCGGGGCCGGGGATGCCGTCTATGTGCAGCAGCTTTACGAGCGGCCTCACTGGGGGGACCCGGTGTACGGTCCGAATCTCCGCCTGCAGGCCTACGTTGAGGCTGCCCGGCGCGGCGCGCACGTCCGCATCTTACTCAACGGTGGCTCCTTCGACTTGGACTACCTGCCCCTCACCGCCGAGGCCGAGGCCGTCGCCGCTGTCAACGCCATCGCCGAAAGTGAAGGGCTCGACATGAGCGCCCGCCTGGGTGACCCGACTGATTACGGCATCCATAACAAGATGGTGTTGGTCGACCTGGGGGCCAGGGGTCAATACGCTCACGTCGGCAGTATCAATGGCAGCGAGACGTCGAACAAGGTGAACCGAGAGCTGGCCCTCCAGGTGGAATCGACGGATCTATTCCAGTACCTGTACGCCGTCTTCGTGCACGACTGGGAACACGAGATACCGTACGAGCCCTTTCTCAGTGGCGACTCGGTGTGTCACGTGGAGGGTGATGGCACCAGAGGCGAGAGGATCCACCGATGCGAGATGAACTCCTGCTGGAGCTGTTCCGACCGCTATCCTGGGACCCTGGCTGCGGTTCTCGAAGGCACCGGCAACCTCGGCCCCGCCTTCAACGCCCGGTAGACGTCCTCAATCCTCCCGGCGATGTGCGGCCACGCGTAGGATTCGGCCCAGCACGAGGCCCGCTGGCCGATCCTCCGCCGGCTGAGATCGTCGGTCAGCAGATGAGCGATCCGGTCAGCCAGGGCTTCCGTGTCCCCGGCCGGGACCCGATAACCCGTCCTGCCATCTTTGACCAGGAAGGCGAGCCCCCCCACGTCCGACGCGATGACGGGTGTGCCACAGGCCATAGCCTCCAACGCCACCATGCCGAAGCTCTCGTAGTCTGAGGGCATCACGACCATCTCTGCCGCCGAGTAGTAGTACTGCAGCGTATCCTGGTTCCTCGACCCCAGGAACGTGACGATGTCGCTGATCCCCAACGTCTCGCGGAGCGCCTGCAAGCGGACCATCTCATCGTCGCCAGCGATTCGGCACGGCTCCCCTCCTACGATGGGGACGCACAGGTCGTCGCGTAGCTCGGGATACCGTTGGACGACGAGAGCGATCGCTTCCAGCATATGGTCGATCCCCTTCAGCGGTTCGATGCGGCCCACGAAGAGGATGATGCGGGAATCAGGACAGATGCTGATGTGCTCCTTAGCGCGCGCGGCTGGAATGGGGTGGAAACATTGCGTGTCGACGCCTGGGGAGACGACGTGAACCTTGTCAGGCTTAGCCCCATAGAGTCGCGTCAGCTGGTCGAGTTCAGCGGGGGTGGCGGCGATCAGGGCGTCGGAGCGCCCCACGATATCCGTCTCTACGACCACCCGCTGTTCCGTCTCCCGCTCGCTGGGCCGCTTGCTCGCCACCGCGTTCTTCATTCTTCCCAAGGTGTGGAACATATGGACGACGGGCACGTCCCACCATTGGCGCAACTCGCAAGCCGCCGCTCCCGAAAGCCAGTAGTGACTGTGGAGAATGTCGTACTCGATGCCGTCGGCCTTGGCCTGGCCCAGCACGCCCGCCACGAACTCCGGAAGATACTGGTAGACGCGGTGCTTATCATAGGGGTGCTCGGGACCCGTCGGCAGATGGATCACCCGCACGCCGGCACCGATCCCGCGGCTGATGCGCGGTATGTCGGGGTTCTGCGAGCGCGTGTAGACGTCCACGTGATGTCCGCGTCGTCCCAGTTCTCGGGACAGGTCGCGTACGTATACGTTCATCCCGCCCGTTTCCTTGCCGCCCAACACCGCTAGGGGACAGGTATGCGTGCTTAGCATGGCAATCTGATAACCGTCTGGCATAGCGTTGCTCCTCCCTTCCAGCATACATTATACTATGGTTGGTGAATCTGGAAAGAGGTTGAGCCAGGGACGCCGCCCGTCCCGCAACGCTCTGCCCGCCGCGTCCACCCCTGGCTTCTCCGCGCCAGCTTCATATCGGTCTGCGAGTCCAGTCTCCTGGTAGCCGCGTCGCCGGGGGTGAGCCCCAAATGGAACAGAGTGGGACCCCCCCAAGCTTGTGGGGGTGTCCCACTCTGTCCCAACCTTCCACTACCGCTCCAGTCTGAGCGGGCGAATCACGCCCACTCGCAGCCCTGGATACGGCCGCCTGTCGAGGATACCCTCTGGTGAGGATATCCAGGCTGCCAATCTCGCTACAGATCCAACTCGTCCGCCACCCAGCCCAGCCCCAGTTCCTCCAGCTTCGGACGTGTGGGGCGACCATCGTCGTCCCAGCCCGCCATCCGGTAGTAGATCGCCTTGGCCGCCTCCACTTCCTCGGCGGGGACAGCTATCCCATCGCTCTCGCCACCTTCGAGGGGGATGTGGAGCTTCGGTGGAACGGTGTCGGCCTCCGAGCCCACACCCTCCCGGGCATTAAAGGCCCGCATCAGGTTCACGCGCCGCTCTCCGACCTTCATGATCTCCCAGAGGCTGAAGCCCTCCCAGCCCGTAGTGGCACGGACGGCATCTACCAGCTGGTCAGGGCTGTATAGGTGCCAGGCAGGCCCAAAGACGAACTGGCAAGCGCACACGCTGTCCAGGCAGCTGTAGAACCACTCAGTGTAGAGCGCGAACCGCACTTTCTCGGCGTTAAGCACCTGGGGCGGCTGCGGGTCCAGCAGGTCGAGTTGGGCCATCCGCTCAGGGTACGCCTCGTAGGAGGGATCGTGCTCATGGGACTGATGGTCGGCCCCAAACGGATTGACCGTGTAGATGAGGGCCAGGCTGCGCTTCACCTGAGGCATATGGGCCGGATACTCATTCCTCTTCGTGGCCACGACCAGGTCCTCTCCCACGCCCAGCTCCTCGGCGGCGCGGGCAGACCCCCGCCCCAGCACTTGCCCCAAGCCTTCCCGCTTTCCGATGCGCTCCACCATCTCCACCAGGGCTTCGGCGTTTCCGAACCGGAGCTCTAGTCCATCCGTATCCTCCGTCGTCAGCAGCCCCTGCTCGAAGCAGTCCATGGCCCAGGCGATGGTCGCGCCACAGGCGATGGTATCCATCCCGTACATGTTGCACAGCTGGTTCGCCATGGCCACCGCCTCCAGGTCGGAGACGCCGCAGTAGGACCCCATTGTCGCCAGGGTCTCATACTCCGGCCCTCCGTGGCGGGGATTCACCGAGTATGCGCCTTCGTTCACCTCCACTACTCGCTTACACCGGACCACGCATCCGTAACAGGTGTCCCGCTCCTTGAGGATCGTCTCTTGCATCCGCTCGCCACTCAGCGCTTCGGCCCCCTCGAACGTGCCGCTGGACCAGTTGCGGGTGGGCAACCC
>SKQX01000114.1 GCA_007118795.1 Thermoflexales bacterium
CATCACGGAGCGCTGGGCCCACGGCCAGAGGATCGCGTATTACGAGCTGCACGGCGGCAGTGTGGGAATGGATGCCACCATCTACGCGCCTCACTTTGACCTGAAGTTCGTGAACGACCGCTCGACACCGCTGCTCATCGTGACTGAAATCCAGGAGGGCGCTCACCGGCTGCTCTTCCATCTCTACTCGACGGACGATGGGCGCGAAGTGGAGATGGAGGGTCCCGAGGTCACGGACAGAACCGTGCCAGGCCCCCCGATCTACACGTTGGATGAGAGCATGGCCCCGGGGACGGTACGGCAATGGCAGGCGGCGGCGGATGGTTTGACGGCCACCGTCAGGCGCCGGGTCACCGACGCCAGCGGAGCACTCCTCTACAACGACACGTTCGTGAGCCGGTTCGCACCGCGGCGGCTGGCCTATCGGTACGGGCCCGGCTACGAACCCCCCCAGTGAACGACGGGCTGGTGGCGGGTCGGGCCCAGTCCTAGCCGGGCCACAGGTAGGTCACGCCGCCCGTCACCAGGGCCAAGCAGGCCACGATGGCGATCCCGTATCTCATCACAGCCGCCAGGACGGGTCCCTCTTCAGCGTCCACGGTGCTGCAGGCAACGATCACCTTAGCCGGAGCGAAGGCCGACCCGATGGTGCCTCCCGCTGTTTGGGCTGCCAGGATGATCAGGGGACTGACGCCGACCAAAGCCGCGACGCTCTGCTGCAGCTCCCCGAAGATGACGTTTGAGTTGGTGTTCGACCCAGTCATGAAGCTGCCCAGAGTCCCAATGAACGGGGCTGCCAGGGGAAACGCCGGCCCGGCCACACCGGCAATGCCCTGGGCCAGCAGGTGGGTCATCCCGGCGTGCTCCATGGTCACGGCCATTCCCACCATGGCGGCCGTCCCCAGGCTGGAGCGGGTGGCACGACTGACGACGCCGGCGGCGATGCGCCGTGGCGCTCCAGCATCGTATTTGCCGCGCCAGGCAAACAACCCGTAGCTGACGGCAGACGCGTAGATCAGCAGAGCTCCCACGTGGCCGAAGACGTCTATGGCGCGCCCCTCCTGGGCGGGAGTCACCCAACCGTGGGCCGTGATCAGCCGGGGAAACTCGACGCGGAGGACCACCTGCCCCAGGAAATCACTCACCGCCGGTACAAGCTGGGCCACAAACACGATGGCGATCAACACCGCGTAGGGGGCGACAGCCCACCCAACCGGCATCCCTGACCCGTGACCGGATCCCGCCGACCCTGCACCGGCGGGGACGGGGACCCGCTCCAAGAGCCGGGCTCGCCAGCGAGCCCACGCCACCCCGACGCCGATGCCGACCAGTCCGGCGCTCATAGAACCGATGGCCCAGAGGCCGTTGGTCACCACGAGATAGAGCGTCAGCGCCATAGCCGGGCCGATGACGAACACTGCGCCCAGCCCAGCCCGGAGGGTGCGCTTGCCTCCGGCTGCCCAGAGCGCCCCCACCCCGCAGCCCATACACGCAATCCCCAGCAGGATGGCACTCCAGGGAGCCAGGGACTCGCCGCTCCTCCCTGTGGCAGCCATCAGGGCGTAGAAGGATGAGCCCAGAGAGCCAAAGGTAACGGCCCACCCATATCCCACCGAAGGTATGACGACGGCGGCCATAGGGGGAAAACCGAGTCCCACCAGCAGGGGAGCGGTCACCGCCACGGGCACCCCGAACCCCCCCACCCCCTGCAGGAAAGAGCTGAAGACCCATCCGATGAGGAGCGCCAGCATCCCGCGGTCCGGCGTGAGGCGCCGAAGCCCGTCGCCGATGGCGTCGACGGCGCCAGCCTCGTCGGTGACGCGGTAGAAGAGAAGGGCGCCCCAGATGATGTAGACCACGAAGAGGGTGAGCAACACCCCCTTCAATTGCGCATAGCCCAGGACGCGGGGTCCCGCTCCGAAGAATACTGCGGCCACGATGAGGGCCGTGATCCAACCAACCCCGCCGGCCTGAGCGCCTCCCCAATGGAAGCGGAGCATCAGGATGAGGACCGCCACGATGGGCGAAAGGGCGAGCAGCCAATAGAGTAAAGAGGACATTAGTGCCTCCGCCAAAGACTGAGCACGGGCAGGTGAGGGTGCTCGAGAGCCTGTTCGCCGCTCAAGAGGGTATCACTCCGTCACGGCGATCACGTGCAAGGGGATCACGTTCCCGGGTTGGCCCTCGACCGGAAGGCGTCTGCCATCCTCAGGGACGTACATGCCTACTTGGAGCCGATGGTCACCGGGGGCCGCATCGGCGCGGACGGTGAGCTCATAGACGTCCGTGACCACCTCATCGGCAAGCCATAGGCTGGTGGGGTAGCGGCCGCCGACCGGCTGTCGATCCTCCTGGGCCGCCATGGAACCATCCGGACCGAGGAGGTGGGTGAACACGGTATGATCGATGGACATCTCGGCCAGGACCCGCCAATGGAGAGTCAGCGTCAGGGTCTCTCCGGGGGCGAGGGACTCCCGCGACAGATCGTAGCCGATCAGCTCGACATGATCACCCAACGCCACCGCCACTGGATACGAGACCGGCGGCACCTGGAACACGCGGTCCATCTCAGCTACGGTCACGTGCCCCAGCTCCACCAGGGTCTCATCGGCCCGAAGCAGGAGCGCGTGCTCGCCCGGCGGGGAGAGCGGGGGAATGCGCAGACTGTACCGATCGGCGACGACCTCACCGACCGCCCATTGCCCGAAGGGATAGGTCCCCTGGACAGGGTGACCGTGGTACAGTTGGGTATCCCCCAACTGCAGGGTCAGCGGATGCGACGGTAGATCCGGCTCCAAGGCTCGCCAGAAGAGGGTCAGGTGCACGCGCTCGCCGGGCCGAGCTGCAGCCCTGTCCAGGCTGAACCCCAGCAGGGTCACACCCCCCACGTCCAAATCCAGGGTCTCACGAATGGGAAGCTCCTCCACAGGCGGAGGCGTCTCGGCACGGCCCACCCGAACCGGCAGCTCGACGTACGTCCCGGCATATGCGCCGGCGTCGTCCAGGAGGGCCAGCCGCGCATCCCCACCGGGCGAGTAGAACCCGAGGCGGAGGGCGTAATCACCCGGCGGTGCGCCGGGCGCGACCGGAACCGAAAGGTGATCCACCACCACCTCGCCCGGTGCCCACTGCTCGGAGGGATAGTGGAAAGGGTGGGCCTCGCCCCGGATGGAGCCCGCTCCGTCGGCAAGCCGAATCACCGGCCGGTAGTCGCCCCACTCTGTACCGCCGACGACCTCCCACCAGACCGCGATCTCCAGGAGGTCACCCGAACGCGGCGGCGCGGTGAGGGCGAATCCCAGCAGTTGCGCCGCGCCACCGAAGCTCGCCCGGTGCGCTTGCCCAGGAGGGGGATGGGCCCCGGGGCCGATCCGGTAGGCGTGGAA
>SKQX01000104.1 GCA_007118795.1 Thermoflexales bacterium
ACCACGTTGGAGCGGTATCAACAGCGGATTCGCGCAAAGACCGCCCGCCTCATCGCCCTCTCGGCCGTGACTGGGGCGGTCCTGGTAGGTGGGCACGACGAGTGGGAGGTCGCTCTGCACACCTACGGAGAAGGCGTGGGAATGGCTTTCCAGATCGTCGATGACGTTCTCGACTTCATAGCGGACGAAGAGACGCTGGGCAAACCGGTGGGCAGTGACTTGCGGCAAGGATTGGCTACCCTACCGGTTCTGCTCTTTCTCGAATCGGGACAGGATCAAGGCACAGTGCGTGGGGTACTTGAAGGAGACCGATCAGAAGAGACAATGGAGCGAGCCGTGCAGGCTGTTGCTGAGTCGGAGGCGGTGGGCGAGGCACTGGCAGTGGCACATCACCATGCTGAGGAGGCCAGAGCGGCCCTCAACAGCTTGCCTGACACACGCTACCGCGCCGCTCTCCTCGATCTTGCTGACTTCGCCGTAGGCCGTAGCTCCTAAGCTCGTCCTCTCTGATCCCTAGCGATGGTTGATCTCTCCATTGTGATCGTCAGCTGGAACGTGAGCACTCTGTTGCGACGTTGCCTCCAGTCGATCGGAGGCCCCGGAGCGTCGAGGGGGCGCGATGGATCGGATGCTCTCGGGCGGGGCGCAGACGCGGCGGATTTGACGATCGAGATCATCGTCGTGGATAACGGGTCGCTGGACGGGAGTGTCGAACTGGTGCGGGAGCAGTTCGGAGACGTCCGTCTCATTGCGAACGAGGACAATCGGGGGTTTTCGGCGGCCAACAACCAGGGCATCCGCGTCGCCCACGGTCGCTATGTGCTGGTGCTAAACCCAGACACCGAAGTCACAGGCGACGCTCTGGCGAAGCTGGTAGCTTTCGCGGATGGGCACCCGGACGTCGCGATGGCAGTGCCGCAGCTGCTGAACGCAGACGGTACCATCCAGTCGTCCCGCCGGCGGTTTCCCACGTTGTTGACCGCCCTATTTGAGTCGACCTGGCTTGAGCCCTGGGCACCTGGACGGCTGTTGAAGCACTACTACGTGTTAGACCAGCCTAACGATGCGATCCAGGAGGTCGACTGGGTCACTGGCGCCGCGATGTTGGTCCGTCGGGAGGCTATCGATGAGGTGGGCCTTCTGGATGAGGGCTTCTTCATGTATTCCGAAGAGTTGGACTGGTGCAGACGAATATACGAGGCGGGTTGGCGCATCGTCTACGTACCCACTGCACAGGTTGTTCACTATGGCGGCAAGAGCAGCGAACAGACGGGCGCAGCGCGACACATCCACTTTCAGACCAGTAAGGTTCGCTACTTCAGAAAGCATCACAGCCGGATGACGGCCGAGGTGCTTCGTTGGTTCCTCCTGGCAAACTACGCCTGGCAGATCGGCCTAGAGGGAACGAAGTGGCTAATGGGGCACAAGCGCCCACTCCGCGCCAGACGGATCGCGGACTACCACCAGGTGCTAGCCTCGGGGCTTCGTAGTTAGCTGAGGCATGCTGATGCGTATCGGACTGATCACTGGTGAATACCCCCCCGATCAGGGCGGTGTGGGTGACTTCACCGCTCACCTGGCCAGCGCTTTGGCAGCGCAGCAGAACGAGGTCCACGTCATCACGACACAACCCGAGGGGTCAGCTATGGCCGGGACACAGTGCGAACCTGCTCCTCAGGAGACACCAGTGGTGGCAGTACACCGCAGGCTCTCCAATTGGGGCTGGCGCTGCTGGCGACGGATCGCGGCTCTGGCAGGCGAGCTTGAACTGGACCTCCTCAACGTCCAATATCAAGCGGCTGCCTACGACCTGCAAGCCGGAGTAAACGTGATCCCCCGGCCCCATGCCCGCCCCCCATTAGTCGTGACGTTTCACGACCTCAAGGTGCCCTACCTTTTCCCCAAGGCGGGGCCCGCGCGCTGGTGGATGGTGCGCTGGCTGGCGAGGCACGCCGACGCCGTCATCGTTACCAACGAAGAGGATCGTCTGCGCCTGAACGAGGAGATGGATCTTGGCGAGCTGCACACGGTACCGATTGGCAGCAATATCGTCCCCAGACGACTCCGCCTCCACGATGCCGAGGCCCAGCGAGCGGGTTGGGGGGTCGGGCCGGAGGATTTGCTACTGGGTTTCTTTGGTTTTCTGAACGAGAGTAAGGGATTCGAGGATTTGATCCGCGCGGTTGCTATGCTGGTGGAGCAAGGCCTGTCCGTCCACCTGCTGAAGATCGGTGGGCGACTGGGTACGGCTGATCCCACGAACCGGGCATACGCGGCGAGAGTAGAAGAACTGGTGGCCGCCCTTGGTGTGAACGACCAAGTCCATTGGACCGGTTATTCCGATCCGGAGGAGGTCTCTGCCGCCCTGCTCGCCACGGACATTTGCGTGCTGCCCTTCCGAGATGGCGTCTCCTTCCGGCGTGGATCCCTCCTAGCCTGCCTGGCTCACGGACGGGCCGTGGTCACCACTCGCCCAAGGGTGCGACTTCGCGAAGCACGAGACGGCGAGACCATGATGCTGGTCGACCCACGAGATCCTTCAGGTCTGGCGAAGGCTGTGCGCCGTCTGAGCCTCGATCCGGAACTGCGAGCCCGACTGGAGAGCGGAGCAATAGCTCTGGCAGAGGAGTTCTCATGGGAGCGGATCGCGGACCGGACGATGGTCGTCTTCGAAGGTGCGGCCGGGAGCGAGACATGACGAAGGGCACAGAGAAATGGCTGTTGATCGCGATTCTCGTCGTGTTCGTCGTCTTGAGCACCGGGTACAGCCTAGCTGTTCCACCCTTCGAAGCCTCGGACGAGCTCTGGCACTATCCCATGGTCAAGGTCATCGCCGACACCTGGTCACTGCCGGTACAAGATCCCGCGGATATGGGCCCGTGGCGACAGGAGGGAAGCCAGCCACCGCTGTATTACTTCCTGGGTGCGCTGACCACATCCTGGATCGATACCTCGGATATGGATCAGGTCCGTCACATCAATCCCCACGCTGACACTGGAATCGCCACGCCCGATGGCAACGTCAATCTCGTCGTCCATCGGCCAGGACAGCGGACGTTTCCGTGGACAGGGACGGTCCTGGCCGTCCAGATGGTCCGCTTTATGTCGATTCTGATGGCGACGGCAGGCGTCTACTTGACTTACCTGGTCATCCGGGAGGTGGTGCCGGAGAAGCCCACCATCACGCTCGGCGCGACGGCCATGCACGCCTTCACACCGATGGTGGTGTTCATCGCTGGCTCAGTGAACAACGACAATTTGGTCATCCCGCTGAGCAGCCTAGCCCTGCTGATGCTGCTTCGGCTGCTGCGGCGCCAGGATCTCTCACTACGTCAGGCCGTCCCTCGGTATCTGCTGCTGGGGGGAGTCCTGGGCCTCGCCGCCCTGACAAAGGCCAGCTCGCTAGGTCTGACGGTACTGACGGCCCTGGTGGTCAGCGTGCGAGCTGTCAGGCGAGCGCGTGAGCCGGGGAACTCCGCCTCTGCCGGGTGGAGAGAGTTCTTTGTGGGCGCCGTAACGACTGTGCTTCCACTGGTGGCGATCGCCGGCTGGTGGTATGTGCGGAATCTGAGACTCTATGGCGACCTGACAGGCCTGAACGCGTTCATCGAGATCCTCGGGCAGCGCAGTGTTCCAGCAGGGTTGGCCCAGCTCTGGCGGGAGCGATACAGCTTCCTGGCTGGGTACTGGGGCAACTTCGGGGGGCTGAACGTCCCGATGTCTCCCTGGGTGTACCGAGTGCTGAACGCCATTCTGGTGATCGCCGTCCTCGGCCTGATGATTGCCCTGCTGCGTTCGCTCTCAGAACGGGTATCCAACCTCTTGACTGACCGACGGCCCGGAAGGCCGAATTCGGCGTCGGGCAGCCGGGTTGCTCCCGTCCTGCTATGCATTCTTTGGGCCCTGGGAGTGTTTATCCCTTGGATCCAATGGGCCCGAGTCACGTGGTCCTCTCAAGGCCGACTGGTGTTCGCAGCCCTGCCCGTTTGGTCGATGCTCTTGGCCGTGGGTCTGGGGACCTGGGGAGGGCGTTGGAGGGAGTGGCCGATAGGGGCTTTTGCCCTTCTGCTGCTTGGCCTCTCAGCGGCTGCCCCTTTGGTCTGGATCCGACCGGCCTACGCCGTACCCGAGCCGCTGACGGAAGCGGAGGTAGAAGCCATTCCGTCCCGACTCCAAGTCGATTTCGGGGGCACGATGCGGCTTCTGGGGTACGATCTGGAAACAAGGCACACTGAGCCCGGCGACGAGGTCTCGGTGACTCTACACTGGGAGGCGCTGGGATCGGCCGAGCGAGATTACACTGTCTTTGTCCATCTCCTGGGGGAACACGAGTTGGTGGTGGCCCAGCGGGACACCTTGCCCGGCCTGGGCCTGCTCTCGACTACCTGGCTGGAGCCCGGTTATCGCTGGGCTGACCGTTACGTCATCGCCCTCCCCGACACGGCCTACGCCCCCGACAAAGCCCAACTGCAAGTTGGGCTTTTCGATGGTCGGACCGGCGAGCGCCTGCCAGCCCTGGCGGCCGATGGAGAGAGTCTAGGGGATCACATCCGCTTCGGAGAAGTGGCCATTCGCCCGACCGACCATGGCCCCGTTAACCCGATTTCGGTTACCTTCGGCAATGGTATGCGTATCACAGGCTACGATCTGTCTCAGCGAGCGGCGGGACCGGGCGAATCCATCACCGTGACCCTGGAATGGCAAGCCCTGCGCCCGATGGCGGAGGACTACACGGTGTCGATCCAGTTCATCGACGACGTGCAGCGGAAGGCTGCGCAACACGACGGCCCTCCACTGGGGGGAGCAGCACCGACGACCACCTGGCACCAGGATCAGATCGTGACAGACGACGTCCCTTTGAAGATCTTTCCCGACGCAACAGCGGGCACCTACGGCGTGCAGGTTGCCGTGTACTGGCACGCCGACGGGGAGATTGCCCACCTGCCGGTGACGCCTCCCGGGGGAGAGATGCAGGCGAAGCAGATCACACTGACTCAAGTCCGGGTCATCCCATAGCGTGACCGCCCGATGGTCAGGCTACGGGGTCACCGGAACTGGCACATTCGATCAGGATCCCATTCAGGAGAAAGAGATGGACATTCGAGACCAGATCGCTGATTGGCTCAGAGAGTATCTAGTCGATAGCGGCGCCGACGGATTCGTCCTTGGCTTAAGCGGTGGTGTCGACTCCGCCACTGCCGCCGGGTTGGCCGCCCTGGCCGTCGGTCCGGAATCGGTATTGGCCGCCATACTTCCCTGCTACAGCGATCCGCTCGACGCTGAACTCGCCAAAGAGGTCATCCGGACCTTCTCACTGCCCAGTGTGGCGATCAGCCTGGACGAGGCCTTCGACGCACTGATGGAAAGGCTACCTCCCACGGAGCACCGACTGGCCGTGGCGAACGTCAAACCCCGGCTGCGGATGACGGCCCTATACTACTTGGCACAGACCCACAACTATCTGGTGCTAGGGGCAGGCAATAAGAGTGAGCTGCTGGTGGGATACGCGACTAAGCACGGCGACACGGGGGTGGATCTGTTGCCCCTGGGCGATCTGTACAAGACAGAGGTCTGGGAGCTAGCCCGTGAGCTCGGCGTGCCCCGAGAGGTGGTTGAGAGGCCCCCCTCCGCGGGCCTATGGCCCGGCCAGACGGACGAAGATGAGTTGGGAATCACGTATGAGGAGCTGGACGGGGTCCTGGAGGCGATCGTGTCGGGCGAGACGGAGGACGTTGAGCCTGATACGCTGAAGAAGGTGAAAGGGATGATCACCAGCTCAGCGCACAAGCGGACCCTGCCCCCCGTGTATCGGCGCCCGGAAGCTTAGCTACGCTTATGCCCACGTGGTTCACCCGTAGGATCGTCGACCTCTTCGGAAAGCTTGCTGACCTCTACTACAGCCGGAAGTATGGAGCCATGGCCCGCCAACTGGGTCGGCCGGCTGTGTCGCCCGACGATCGACCAGGTTTTGTCCTCATCCAGATAGATGGGCTGTCGCACGACCACTTGGTGCAAGCGGTGGCTGCGGGACACATGCCCTACTTGGAGAGTTTGTTGGCACAGGGCGATCTAGAGCTGGGGCCCTGGCGCTGCGGCTTACCCAGCTCCACCCCAGCGGTCCAGGCCGGCATGATGTTCGGGAACCGGTTCGATATCCCGGGCTACCGGTGGTATGAGAAGGATCGAGAGACTGTGATAAGTCCGCGTCGTCTCGATCAGGTGCGCATGATGTACGACAGAGTTAGCCACGGTCGGCGCGGGATCCTTAACGGTGGCTCGTGTTATGTTAGTATGTTCCACGGCGAGGCCGATCTAGCGCTTTT
The DNA here is from genome assembly GCA_007118795.1 of Thermoflexales bacterium. Classification (GTDB taxonomy): domain Bacteria; phylum Chloroflexota; class Anaerolineae; order B4-G1; family B4-G1; genus SKLM01. The sequence continues at coordinate 6,324 of SKQX01000104.1, forward strand.
CACCCTGAGCACCATCCGCAGCCAGCGCTTTTTCGGGAGCATGCGAGGGATGGCGCTGCTGGTGCTCTTTCTTCTCAGCCCGCTGCGTCTGTTGCGAGTCCTATGGTTGGCAAGCGTCAGGTATCTCAGGAGCCTAGCCCTGCGTCTCATCGCGCTGGTAGAGCCCTTGCGCAAGGTTGAACGAGAACCGCGAGTGTTGAATCCCATTGACGTGTTCTCTCCTCTGGTGTACGCGGTCGGAGAGGCACTGTTTACCGAGGTACAGACCTTCGGGGTTATGCTGGACATCTATCGCTGCGTCCCCGCGATATACACTAACTACACCAGTTACGACGAGGTGGCCCATAAGCTGGGCCCGGATAGCGCGGCCGCCCTCCGGGTCCTTCGGGGGGTCGACAAGCGAATCCACCAGATCGATCGAATGCGCGCCAACTACCGCAAGCGCGACTACCATCTCTATCTTGTATCGGACCACGGGAACAGCGCAGCGGTCCCATTCAGCTGGGAGAATAGTGCTACTCTGGGCGAGCACCTGATCACCCTGCTTGGGAAGGAGGTATCCCTCGACGAGCGGCTGGAATCTCACACTGCTATGAATAGGACCGCCCACTACCTGCGGGAGGAATTGCACGCCTTAGAGGAGACTGGTTCGCCGCGCCTGCGACTCCTCACAGCCCCCGCTCGCCGCTTTGTGAAGCAGCGCCTGAAAGGCGACGAAGACATCGACTATGACCTGGAGCGACAGAGAGATGTCGTCGTCTCTGCCTCGGGCTCATTGGCCCACATCTACTTCAACGTCAGCGCTCGGGCTCTTGACATCATAGAAGTCGTGCTGCTGTACCCGGGACTGGTGGAGCGACTTTGGTCGAGCCCCGGTATTGGCGCGGTCGTAGGGCGCGCAGGAGAGAGCACCGTCGTCCTAGGACCGGAGGGGGGCACTCTGCACATGGGGGAGGAGCCCGAGGTAGTGGGAAGACCGAATCCCCTGACCCCATTCGGAGACGAGGCATATGCCGCTAGGCAGCTGCATCGTCTGGCTCACTTCCCGCACTCGGGGGACCTGATCCTCCTGGGGGCGATTCGAGAGGACGGGAAGGTGGTGACCTTCGAGCAGCAGGTGGCCACCCATGGGGGGTTGGGCGGGCCGCAGGGGCACCCATTCATCGCCTGGCCCACAGAATGCCAACTAACCCCGGAGGTCTTGGACGACGCTGAAGATCTCTACACACACTTCATCCGTCACTATCATCCCCAAGGCTATGAGAAGAGCCCCGCCGCAGAGTAGATCCATGGGCTACCCCGCGCGGACCAGACTCCCGGCAGTCTCGATCCGAGGGGGGGGCGCCGTCTCAGCGTCGGGCTCAAGGCCACGCTCCGACGACGCGGTGCACCGCTCCGGCCTGAACAGCGGACCAGGGGGCCGGGGACCAGTAACGAGAAGGGCCTCATCCTGGAGGTGAGGCTTTTCTCCTCGCCTGGCCCGCGGAATCCGAAGGCTGCTCCCTGCTCGGGAGGCTGACGTCGCCAGCCCAGGTGCCACATAAACTGGCAAGTCAGATTCCCTCAAGGCGGCGGGTCCTGAACGAGCTTGAGTCGGCGGGTGGAACACCTGCCGGTCCCAGTCAGCGGGCGGGGACCCGACCCATGCGACGACTAGCGCGAACGACAGGATGGTACAAGCCCAGACAGAACCGGCTCACCTCGTCACTCCCCCGCCACGATGGCCGCCACATCCTGCTCCACGGTGTCGATGGGCTTCAGGTCGAATTTGTCGACCAGAACTTGGAGGACATCCGGTGAGACGAAGGCCGGGAGGGTGGGCCCGAGCCGGATATGGATGACGCCCTGGGAGAGCAGGGCCAACAAGACGATCACGCCCTTCTGCTCGTACCAGGCCAGGTCATACGAGATGGGAAGGTCGTTTACATCTTTAACTCCGAAGGCCTCAGCTAGCTGCTGTGCGACTACGACGAGGGAGTAGGAATCGTTGCACTGGCCGGCGTCGAGCACCCGGGGGATCCCTCTGATCTGTCCCAGTTGAAGCTTGTTGTAGCGGTACTTAGCACAGCCCGCCGTCAGGATCACGCTGTCGTCGGGCAGGGCTCGGGCAACCTCAGTATAGTACTCCCGGCTCCTACGACGACCATCGCAGCCCGCCATGACGACGAAACGCTTGATGGCACCGTCCCGCACCGCCTCCACGATCGCGTCGGCAGCGCTCAGGACCGTCTCGTGTGCGTATCCGATGGGGATGGCTCCCGCCTCCAGTGGCTGCGGACTCTCGCATTCCAAGGCCCGACTCACGACGGCGGAAAAATCCTTGGTGCCCCCCGGATCGCGGTCTGGTATGTGGGGTATGCCCGGCCAACCCGCCAGCCCGGTAGTGAAGATCCGATCCTGATAGGTCTCTCGGGACTCGACCAGGCAATTTGTGGTCATCAGTATAGCCCCATTGAACGTCTCGAATTCGTCGCGCTGATGCCACCACGACCCGCCGTAGTTGCCAACCAAGTGCGAGTATTTCTTGAAGGCGGGGTAAGCGTTGGCCGGCAGCATCTCGCCGTGAGTGTACACGTTCACCCCAGTGCCTTGGGTCTGTTCCAGCAACTCCTCCAGATCCAATAGATCGTGGCCACTGACCAGTATGGCGGAACCCTCCCTCACCTCCAGATCCAACTCGGTAGGCTCGGGATGGCCATACGTGGAGGTGTTGGCCTCATCGAGCAGGGCCATGGCGCGGAGCCCCATCTCGCCGCATTTGAAGACGTTGCTCACGAACTCGTCGACTCCGGCTCCATCGTCAGCCGCCATTACCAGGGCCTCCTCCATGAAACGGAATAGGGCGTCGTCCGTGTACCCAAGGATAAGGGCGTGATCTGTGTAGGCAGCTAATCCTTTCAGTCCGTAGGTCAGCAGCTCTCGCAGCGAGCGCACGTCCTCGTCGAGGTCGGGCTCGCCCATCACTCCCACGGCAGTCACCTTCTCAATCAGGGAGTCCAAGTCCCAGCTCTGGCGAACCCAGGTAGCCATCTCCGGGAGGGGTACCGAGGGTGGAATCTCCAGGCGCTCCTTGAGGCGAGCCCGCAGTTCTACGGCCTGCTTTACGAGGTCAACGAAACGGGCCTGGTCGAAGTTCACGTTAGTGACCGTAGCGAAGAGTGCCTGGCACACGAACTGGTCTATCTCCCGATCGACGATGCCCGCCTCTCTCGCCTTCACGGCGTAGAAGGAGAGTCCCCTCAAGACCCACAGAAGGAGATCCTGCAAATGAGCTACCTCTGGCGTCTTACCGCAGACCCCTCTCCTGGTACATCCTTTGTTGCCAACCGTCTCCTGGCACTGGTAGCAGAACATGTTCATCGAAATCTCCTCTTGGGTCGCTGTTCAGGTGGGATACTCCCAATGGTCCCCACCGACCGTACGATAAGAACTCTGCGGTCACCGATTGTCTTCCATTCACCAGCCTGAGAACCGCACGGACCGGTGAGTGGGCCTAGTCGAGCCACAATCTTGGTCCGGCGGCCGAGACAGCTCGCCCTTCATCGTGCCGCCGGCAAGCGATGATCTCGCGATTCTGGCCAAGTTATACCACTGATAACCGCGGGATGTCCGTGACAAGAGTCGCATTCGGCGCAAACTGCGGAGCGGTGCCCGACAGGCGCAGCCGGCTTTCACCAGCGCTGTGCTGCTCGCCACACGCTCTAACCTCGTCCCCCGGACGCCCAGGAGCTAGGACAGCCCGTCGCTGGACCGAGCTGCCGCTGATCGACGTCGCGCACTATCTGTAAGCCAGGTCTAGGTCTCCGCGATATCCGAGGAGGGGCGAATACTCGCTGGCGAACCGATGATGCTTGAGCTCCACCACCTGTTCGAGTTCCTGGCCCAGCAGCAACTCGTTCGCTTGCCCATAGCTGACATCCATGCCACAATAGCTACCTAAGGTACGAAAGCGGATCTCGGATGCAGGTAGAATCAGAACGGCTTTTAGCCAGGCGAGTTGACCCAGTGACTGATAACAATTCCACTGACCAGAAGACTGACGACAGATCGAGACAGAGACTCCCACGAGGCCGTGTCACCGTCTTTCCGAACTGGTGCAAGGGTTGCGACCTATGCATCGAGTTCTGCCCAATGGGGGTCCTCGGACGGGGGGAGGACGGGAGAGTCAAGGTACTCCATGGAGAGAAGTGCACGGCATGCCGCTGGTGCGAACTCCACTGTCCAGACTTCGCCATATTCGTGTCGGATCTGGATTCGAGGGATGATGGATCTAGGTCCAGCTCTAAAGAGGAGAGCGAATGACAGCAAGACTGATGCAAGGCGATGAAGCCTGCGCGGAGGGCGCCGTTGCCGCCGGATGTCGGTTCTTCGCCGGCTATCCGATCACGCCGGCCACCGAGATCGCCGAGACGCTGTCCCGACTGTTGCCCCGAGTTGGGGGCAAGTTCATCCAGATGGAGGACGAAATCGCATCGATCGCGGCGGTAATTGGGGCATCGGTTGGGGGCGCCAAAGCACTGACGGCGACCTCGGGACCCGGATTTAGCCTGATGCAAGAGAACATCGGCTATGCCGCAATGGCCGAGATTCCTTGCGTGATCATCGACGTACAGCGACTGGGCCCTTCCACAGGCCGCCCGACGAGCCCTGCCCAGGGGGACGTGATGCAGGCGCGGTGGGGTGCGCACGGCGATTATCCTACGATCGCTCTCGCGCCGTCAACGGTTCGTGAGGCATTCGATCTAACTGTACAAGCGTTCAACTTCTCCGAACGGTATCGGACACCGGTGATCCTGCTTATGGACGAGTTGATCGGGCATATGCGGGAACGGGTCACGCTCCCGGACGCAGATACCCTCGACCTAGCGCGGCGCACGGAGACTCGGGTGCCGCCGAGATGGTACAAGCCCTTCGAGAACTTCCCCAACGGACCCAACGTGAACGTACCGCCGCTGGTGCCCTTCGGCGAAGGGTATCGATATCACATCACAGGCCTGCATCACGACGAACGGGGCTATCCCACCGACCGGCCGGAGGAGATACATCCGTGGCTGGACCGGGTCTTCGGCAAGATCGAGCGTAGTCTCTCGGACATCCTCCTATATGAGGGAGACGGAATCGAGGATGCTAACATCCTGGTCATCGCCTACGGGAGTACGGCCCGCGCCGCCCAGCACGCGGTGAAGCAGGCACGAACGCGGGGCGGGCGGGTGGGATTTCTCCGCCTGAAGACCATCTGGCCGTTCGCCGAGGAGGTAGTCGAGCAAGCTGCAGCCCGGCTTCACCGCGTGGTAGTGCCGGAGCTCAACCGGGGACAACTGGTATTGGAGGTGGAACGCGTGGTAGGACGCCACAAAGTGCGGAGGGTCAACCGGGCGGACGGCGAGATGATACGGCCTTCAGAGATCCTGGCGGTCATCGAAGACCTGGAGGGAGCGGTATGAGCCAGATGAGCCAATCACTGGTACACCGGCGGTATCTCCGGCACAGCAAGAAGTTCCCCAACGTCTGGTGCGCGGGCTGCGGTATCGGCATCGTCCTGGGGGCGATCATCCGCGCGGTGGACACCCTGGGACTGGATAAGAACGACGTCGCGATGATCTCCGGGATCGGCTGCACCGGTCGAATGCCCGTCTACGTGGACTTCAATACGATGCACACCACACACGGTCGCGCTCTGGCGTTCGCGACTGGGCTGAAGATGGTGAAGCCCGACATGAAGATGATCGTCGTCATGGGCGACGGCGACGCTCTGGCCATTGGGGGCAACCACTTCATCCACGCGGCTCGTCGGAACATTGGCCTGTCCGCTGTCGTAGTCAACAACTCAGCTTATGGCATGACAGGAGGACAGCACTCACCCACTACTCCCTGGGGGATCCAGACCGCAACCACGCCCTACGGTCACATTGAGCAACAGTTTCCCATCTCCGAGCTGGCGGTTACGGCAGGGGCCTCCTTCGTCGCTCGCAGCACCGTCTACCACGT
>SKQX01000218.1 GCA_007118795.1 Thermoflexales bacterium
CGACGAAGGGATTGATATCGCCCGCTTCCAGATCGGGCCGCTCGTAGAGCACCCAGATCGCCTTGGCGGCGTCCATGGGTGAGCCACCGCCCAGCCCCACGATCCAATCGGGTTCGAACTCATGGGCCGTCGCGACACCAATCTGCACGAGCTCCACAGTGGGTTCCGACACCACCTCGTCAAACACCTGGACCTCCAAGCCAGCCCGGGTCAGACGAGAGGTCACTCGATCGACCAGGCCCAGTTCAAGCAGCGCCGCATCAGTGATCACCAGACTGCGCTGACCGACCAACTCATCGAGTGCCTGCAATGCGCCCTGACCGAACACGATGTCGGGTGCGACAAAGTACCACATGCCATGCCTCCTTGCACGAACGCCATCCACCTACGATCGCTTCGGCCTGCCAATGGCCCTCGCGACGTGACGTAGATTGTTAGTCCTGTCGGGTCCGGCGGCATAGCGGCAGAGCAGGCTACGGAGTCTACACACCGACCGCAGCGCAAGACAAGAGAGGAAGACCCGGGGAACAGCCACACAACGAAAACGTGACGGAAGGCCTTGGGCCGCGTCACGTTTCCCGTCTTGCGCTGTGCACCCGCCTCCCCGCGTCATCACCTCAGGGCAAACGAGCAGCTTAAAGGCACACGCTCCTCACAGGCTTAGCTCCAATCGGTTGGCACCTCCGCACAGCAAGCAACGATCTCCTGAGCCGCCTTGGGGTACCGCATGACCTTCATCATATTCCCCGAAAGCCGGAGCCGTTTCGTCATCATCCCTTGGATCGCGTCCAACCGTCCCTCAATAACCTCGCGCCAGGTTCCGTACGGAGCACGGATGACGAACTCCGTCTCCCGCTCGTCCTCGCTGCTCACCAAGCCCGCATCGGGACTCTTGCCGTGGTGCAGACCAAGATAGAGATAGACGGTGTCGTCGAACTCATCGTCCGGCTCGACCACGAAGAGGAAATCTCCCTCCCAATCCTTGGCCGCCCGCTCATAGGAATCACTCTCGTTCAGCCGACGGCTCAGCTCCTTTATCCAGGCAGCGGATGTCAACTTCAACGCCATTGAACCTCCCCTATTGCCGCGCTAGTCGTCCGACTTCGCCAGACGATCCACCATCTTGAGTAAGCCCAGCACACTTAGTGTGAGCTTAATGAGGTCGCCCGGTTCGACAGAAGCCCGGGCCAGCTCAGCGTCCCCGCCCGATCTATGTTCAAGAGACCGCAGGTAGACTTGAGCGGCGACCAAACCGATGAGTCCACCAAGGACACCTCCAATGATCATCACGTGCGCTCGTTTGTCCATCTATGCACCTCCTCGTCTCGAAAGGAATCGAATCCAAGCTCGCACCGTGGCGAGTGCCCTGTTGACGGCGAAGATCGGTTTGGTCACCCCCGCCATAGCTCGGTCAACGTACGATAGCCCCGAGTTCAGGTACTCGCGGCTCGTCCTAAGCCAGGCCGGCAGGTTCCGCCGCCTGCGCAGCCACCACACGCCGTAGACAACTCCAGCAGAGAGAGCCAGAGGGATCAGCGTGCACGAAAAGGCTTGGGCAGCCAGCAGGATCACTGACACGTCACGCAGTATGAGGAATACGTTCATGTTCGTCGGACCTCCATCGATCGGTCGTCACAGACGGACAACTCTTCCTGGATGTGTCCCGAGCTTTCGTCTCCGACGGGCCCCGTAACCCTCTGCATCGACTCAAGACTAAAAACAGAGGAGTAAGGATATCCCTGCCCAGCAAGTTGCCGATTCTGCCCCCTGACTCGCATTCAAGTATACCCCTGTGCCTACTCAGCGTCAACCTTCCATTACTGCTGCCATCTTCTTAAGAACACCCACCAGCATCTCCCGCCACCCCGCCTCCTTGGGAAGCCAGACCCCCGCCCGACTGATGCTGGCCCGTCCATCGAGGACTCGACGCAATTCTTCGCGGGCGAACTCGCCTTTCGCCGACCACAAGGCCAAGCGCCCATTGTCTGTTGTGACAACACCGACACCAGCATCCCTGGCCAGGGCCTTCAGCCGAAGTTGGTACATGAGGTTCTGGGCTCGCACGGGGAGCGGCCCGAAGCGATCGACCAGCTCCTGCTCCATCTCCTCGATATCGGCCATCGAGTCCAGCTCGGCCAGCCGCCGATACATCTTCAGCCGCAGCCAGGTGTCGGCGACATAGTCCTCGGGCAACCGAATCGGAATGGGCAGATCGATCCGAATGCTTGTCAAGGGCTCGGGAGGCGGGGGTCTACCTTCGCGTTCTGCCTTCAGCTCTTCCACCGCGCGGCGGAGTAAGCGGGTATACAGATGGAATCCCACCGCCGAGATATGACCGGACTGGCGCGTTCCGAGGATATCCCCCGCGCCGCGGATCTCCAGATCCCGCATAGCGATGGTGTATCCATCACCCAGTCCACTGGCCTCCCGGATCGTCTCCAGCCGTCGGCGCCCCTCCGGAGTCAGATGGCTCTGGCGCGCGTGAAACAGGTAAGCGTAGGCCCGCTCGGCAGCCCGCCCCACCCGCCCCCGGAGTTGGTAGAGCTGCGCGAGACCTAGTCGCCCTGCCCTCTCCACAATCAGCGTGTTGGCCGCGGGGATATCGAGCCCGCTTTCGATGATCGTCGTGCATATCAGCACGTCGACCTCACCATCCACAAAGCGTACCATCGTCTCCTCCAGGCCTCGACCACGCATCTGACCGTGAGCCACGGCGAAGGTAGCCTCGGGCACCAGGTGCTCCAGTCGCTGCCTCGCCACCTCGATCGTCTGGACGCGGTTGTGCACATAGAAGACCTGTCCCCCTCGCTCGAGCTCCCGGAGGATGGCCCGCCGCACCAGGGCCGTGTCGTAGTTGCCCACGTACGTCGTGACCGGCAGCCGCTCCTCCGGCGGAGTCTGGATGACGCTGATGTCCCGCACGTCGGTTAGGGCCATATAGAGGGTGCGTGGAATAGGCGTGGCCGTCAGAGTCAGCACATCCAGCTGAGCACGCATCCTCTTGAACTTCTCCTTATGCGTGACCCCGAAGCGCTGCTCCTCATCGATAACCAGCAGCCCTAAATCGGCGAAAGCGACATCCTCCTGGAGCAGGCGGTGGGTACCGATGACGATGTCGATCTGCTCGGTCAGCAGGCCCTCAAGGATGCTCTGCTGCTCAGCGTCGGTCCGGAAGCGCGATAGCATCTCAATCTCAACAGGGAAAGGCCCCATGCGCTGCTGGAACGTCGCGTAGTGCTGCTGTGCCAACACAGTCGTCGGCACCAGCACACCCACCTGCTTCCCGTCCATGACTGCTTTGAAGGCAGCGCGGACCGCCACCTCCGTTTTGCCGTAACCCACGTCCCCGCAGATGAGCCGGTCCATGGGGCGATGACTCTCCATGTCGTCCTTGACTTCAGCAATCGCCTCCCGTTGTCCGGGGGTCTCGAAGTACGGAAAGGAGGCCTCAAGCTCCAACTGCCATGGCGTATCTGGGCGATACGAGTATCCTTCCGCGAGCTCTCTGGTGGCATACAGATCCAGCAACTCGCGGGCGACCGCCTCAGCTGCCTCCTTCACCCGATCCTTGACATCACGCCAGCCCACGCTCCCCAACCGGCTCAGGCTGGGCACTCGATCATCGGCGCCGACGTAGCGGCTGAGCCGATCGGTCTGGTAGATGGGCACAAACAGGCGGTCGTCACCACCGTATTCAACCAACAGGTACTCTTGCTCGCCCCCCTCGACACTCCGAGTCACCAACCCCTGAAATATACCAATGCCGTGTTCCACGTGGACCACGTAGTCGCCGGGTGACATATCAGCGAACGTGGACTCGGGTGCGACCTTCCGGCGATGGACCGGGCGACGAGGCGCCGGTCTACGCCAGCCGAAGATCTCACCATCGGTCAGGAGCTGGATCGACACATCCGACGGTAAGCGGAGCATCCAGCCCTCGTCGAGGGCACCCTGAACGAAAGTCAGCATCGCGAGCGGCTCATCCCGAAGCACCTCAAGCGGCGCCACGTAGCCATGCTCGCGCCCCCATAGGTCCGCCAGCCGCCGTGCCTGCCGGCTCACGACCACCACGCGGTGGCCTTGAATCAGCGCCAGCTCTATGTGATCCAGAAGCGGTTTCAGCTGCCCTCCGAATCGAGGGCCGGGGACGAAGGATTCGCCCAGCGTCGACGTAGCCTGCTGCCTGCCATGACCGAGGACAAGCACCGGTCGATCAGTCGTCATCTCCCACCACTCGTCCCACGGAGCGAAGGGCAGGGGGTAGTGCCGCGGAAGCGCCCCGCTCTTCTCGACGGCCGCTTTCAGGTCAAGAGCCTCGGCTTCCAACTCAGCCCAACTATCCGCCAGCTGCCACTCGTCGTCCACCACCACCATCCCGGCGAGTGGCAGATGGTCGAGCACAGTGGCGGAGTCAGTGTAGAGGTAGGGGAGGTAGAACTCCAGTCCGGGAAAGGGGACAGCGTCCATCAGGCCACGATAGTGCTCCTCGATCTCCTGCAGCAGATCCTCGGGCAGATCCTGCTCCAACAGGGCACGTACCGAATCGAGAGCACGCGAGCCGTGGCGGGGCAGTGCTTCCCGGGCTGGGATCACTCTCACCCTCGTGACCCGGTCCTCTGAGCGTTGTGTTGCCGGGTCGAAGCGGCGCAGGGAATCTACCTGGTTGCCCCACAGTTCGACGCGCACGGGCAGGTCATCGGCAGGCGAGAAGATATCAATGATACCTCCTCGATGGCTGAACTGGCCCGGGGCCTCCACCACGCTGACCGGCTCATAGCCAAGACCCGCCCAGCGTCTCAGCGTGCGCTCCAGGTCGAGCATCTGCCCCAAAGAAATCTCGTGGACAGAGAGACGGTACTGCTGGAGAGGAAGGGTGCGCTGCATGGCGGCCCGCGCGGAAGCTACGACGATGAGAGGCTTCCCACCGCGCCCTACTCCGTCGGACCGCTCCCCAGCACTCAGCTTCCCACCGGGGGAGGCGTCGACGGCCGACCCACTGCGACGGCGGGTTCGCCAATCGTGGAGCGCGGAGAGGACGCGCAGGCGCCCGATGATGATCTCGTCGGTCCACGGTGCTCGATCGTAGAAGAGCGTCAAAGGCTCGGGGAAACGCAGTACGTGGACGGATTCACCTGCCCAATCGTGCAGCGCATGGACCAGCTTCTGGGCCCGGTCGGTCGTGCCGGTCACGAGTAGCAGAGGCTCGGCCATATCTGGCGTCGCGTCTCGAGCCAACGCTGCCAGCACCGGAGCCCGAGCCGAGCGCATCAGCCCCAGGGGAGCCGGCACGTCCCCTTCGGTCACATCGTCCCTCAACCGCCGATACGCAGCATTTTCCTTAAGAGTTCCGATCAGCCCGGAGACATCCATGTCACACGCTCCGGTTGTGGCGGCTCATGGCCTCGTCGATCCCCTCCCTCAACCAGGTTTCGATGGCAGCCAGCGCCCGCTCCAGCGCGTCCTGCAGCACCGGTTCCTCGTCCGGAGAAAAATCCTGGAGCACGTAGTCAGCGGGATCCATGCGCCCGGGCGGACGGCCGATGCCCACCCGGAGGCGGGGGAATCCTCGGCTCCCTAACTGGCGGATGACCGATCGCATGCCTCGATGCCCCCCAGCACCACCACAAGGCCGCAGGCGGATGGCCCCCAAAGGGAGATCAAGGTCATCATAGACCAGCAACGCCTGGGTCAAGGGTACCCGATAGAAGCTCACCAGGGATGCCACGGCGTACCCGCTCTTGTTCATAAACGTACGGGGTTTGACCAGGACGACGGACCGCTCGGCAACGGAGTCGGAGGCAATCCGCGAGTTCTTGTGGCGCCGACTGAAGGAAAGGCCGTGCGCGTCGGCAACCCGCTCGACGCACCGAAACCCGACATTGTGGCGGGTTCCAGCGTACTTCGGGCCGGGATTCCCAAGACCCGCAATAAGCCAGCGACTCACGACGGCCTCAGACCCACTCCCCCGTTGTGGAGCACGAGCCCTAACGCCGAGCCCCTGAGGAGGATGTGGAGCGCTGGCGGAGGATCCATCGGAGAACAGCCTTCGCCGTCACATAGAGGCCCCACAGCGCGAGCAGCACCACAGAGAACAGCCCGCCCACACAAAACCCGGTGCGGATCTGCCCCACGCTCAGAGCCAGTTCCGTGCCCTCATCGGGGGCAACCGTCGGTGTCTCAACCAGACTGGGAGACAGCGTCGCTGTCGGGTGGGGGGTCACCGTGGGCGGTTGCTCGACGGTCATCGGAGTCGGCGTCGGCCCAATGGTCGGAGTCGGCACTACCTCCGTGGGGTCCGGATCGGGATCGGGCGTCGGAGTCGGCGTGACAGCGAGGTCGGTGTTGTCAACCACCAGGTTCGTTGCGAAGTCCAGATAAGGGCTATTCGGGTCGTTCACGCCCCAAACGGCCAGTGCCAGGGTATAGGGTCCGTCGGGTAGTTGCGTGGTATCCCACGTACCGAGCACGTCATTCTCCACCTGCCGACCCTCCACGATAGCGAAGTCTTGCCACTGAGAGTCAGCCGTGGGCCCCGCTCCTGGGGCGTAGCGCACCTGGTAGAAGTCCAAATCGGGATGGGTAGCGCTTCCCCGGACCTCCACCACCCCGGTCACCGTGGCACCGTCACCTGGATAGGTGATTCTTGGCTGTTCCACTTGCAACCCCGGAGCTGCCCGACCGACCCGTCCGAAACCGAACAGGACTCCAAGCAAGATCAGCCATACACCCAGAATTCGCTTGACCATAAATCTACCTCATCACGATTTGGGTCCGGTTGCGTTCTCACCCCATCGCCTCAACAAGCACTGCCATCTCCCCCGCCCCGCAGGCGAGTACGACAGTCAGCGCCCCGGCAGACGGGCAACCAGTAAGTCTAGCACGAACGGGCCGGAATAGCAAGGTTAGGGGTAGTTGAGCCAACAGTATTGTTACCCGGTACTTGGACGCGTAATTGGGAAGGCCGGTCTGCATCCGGCAGATTTTGCGCAGAACACTCAATCAGAGGAGCACCGGCTGTGCCATGAAGAGCGCTTGACGGATGGGTAGATTTGAACGACAATAGTGGGGGCTTGGCGAGAACGTAGCCACCACTGTTGAACACGATGGCACGCCATCGCGAGATGCTGAGTCGTCCCGCTGAGCACGGGCCCCCTGATGCTCCCCGGTGGGCAGGGGATCTCAGAGGGTATGAGACCCGAGGAGCCCGAGGTGCACACGCGGCTATGCTACGACCGGCACCGCCGGGTGCCGCTTATCAATCATCACCTGGATCCCCGGGTCACCCCGGCGGCTTTCTACCAGGCACGCGATAGGGAACTGGGCAACTTGGTCGACCAGGCTTATCGCGCTGAGACCAGGACAGGCGAGGACTGTATCGAGATGACCCTTAGCCATGATGGAGCGGCCTGGGGCCGTGAGACCTGTTTCGCCGTGCGGGTTGAGAGGATGATCAAGGTGAGAACCGGCTATCGCAAGTTCTCGATCCCTTATCGAGTGACCAATCTGGAAGATATGCCGGTGAACCTCCGTTTCAGGTCGAGCTTAACAGGAGCATCTTGACCGGTGATGGTCCGGAGGGATGTTTGCAGGTGGGTTCTGGCCCTCACCGCTGGGGTGGATCTGCTGGTCACGACCAGGCCTTGAGGATGACCGTGGGGTCCACTGGGCCAGCTCTTGCCGGCGAGGGCAGGCTCACGGTCGCCCGACCGGCAAGTCTGTGGCGCTTGCCCGTGGAGACGATCTGGGGCTCCGAGGCTGGATGCGCGCGGACCTACGCGGGCACCGGTACACTTCTCTAATGGGACATGCTGCTGACACCCGAATGGGCCTGAAAGGCGGAGCTCACCCCTCCGGTTGAGAGAGTTCGAACCGCAGCGATGGTGACAGGCTGCCTCCTAGTCACAACGCGACGACAATGTGTGTTTCGGTCTAGATAAGGAGTCCTCGATGCGCCTTATGTTGTCGAGCAATCACAGCAAATCGGGAATCACGATGGAGTTTCACATTTCCCGCGAGGCCCGTGAATACTACGATTTCGACCAGTCCCTTTTTTCACTATCCGGGAATGTCATCTTCGCCAACTTCCACGCCGCCCGGGAGTTCGCCCACAAGATGAACGAGAAACGGGATGTGGTGCGCTATCCGGAACGATCGGTGAAGGCGGGCCAGGTCAACGCCATGGGTTTAGTGGACGAGATTCTCCATTACGTCATGCAGCGATACCGCGAAGAGAAGAACCCCAATGTGATGAAGCACGCCGTGGAGTTTCTTCGAAAGCGTGTCGGGGATGATGAACTACATGAGACCCTGCGGCGATTTGTCGAGCAGTTCCCTCCCCTAACAGTCTACCGGCAGGATGCCGAACCCGACGCATACCTCGATGGTCAGACCGACAGTGTCCCTCACCGCCAGATCGTCCTTGAGGAGATGTTGCTGCTCTGGTTGGCCAATGAGAATCCGGGCTTCTTTCCTTTTGATGAGCTCTTTGATGACACGGAGTTGAAGAGAGAGACCCGCTACCGCCAGGTGATGTCGGAACTCCACGACTTCTTCGACACCCAACCCCACTTCGGCCCCGATCGGCAGAACCTTATCGATATGCTGCGCAGCCCCGCCAGATCGTCGCCCCATTCCGTGGCGGGCCAGTTGGAGTTTATGCGCCGCCGGTGGGGCGCCCTACTGGGTCGGTATGTTTATCGTCTCCTCAGCAGCCTCGATCTGATCGCCGAGGAGGAGAAGGCCACATTCCCGGGGCCAGGCCCTAGCCGAGTGTACGAGTTCGAACCGCTGGAGTTCGAGCGCTTCAGCCCAGATCAGGACTGGATGCCCGAGGTAGTACTGTTGGCCAAGAACACGTACGTCTGGCTCTACCAGCTCTCGGAGCAATACCAGCGACCGATCACTCGCCTGGACCAGATCCCTGACGATGAGTTGGACACTGTCGCTGGTCGCGGGTTTACGGGTCTGTGGCTCATCGGCTTATGGAAGCGTAGCTCTGCCTCACAACAGATTAAGCGCATGATGGGAAACCCGGAGGCCGTCGCATCGGCTTACTCGATAGACGAGTATCGTATCGCCGATGATCTGGGGGGCGAGGAGGCATATGCAAGCCTTCGAGACCGTGCGTGGCAGAGAGGTATCCGGCTCGCCAGCGATATGGTGCCCAACCATATGGGTATCGACTCCCGCTGGGTGATTGAGCACCCGGACCGCTTCATCTCCCGCGACACTTCCCCCTTCCCGTCATACTCTTTCAACGGGCCCGACGTGTGCGGAGACGAGCGAGTCGGGATCTACCTGGAGGACGGCTATTACGATCGAAGTGACGCCGCCGTGGTATTCAAGCGGGTGGATCACTGGACGGGCGAGGAGAGGTATATCTACCACGGCAACGATGGCACAGGGATGCCATGGAACGATACGGCGCAACTCGATTTCCTGAAGGAGGAGGTGCGTGAGGCAGCGATCCAGATGATCCTCCGTGTCGCCAGGAAGTTCCCGATCATCCGGTTCGACGCCGCGATGACCCTGGCTAAGAAGCACTATCAACGGCTCTGGTTCCCGGAACCAGGTACCGGCGGGGCGATCCCGTCGCGGGCCGAGCACGGTATGACACGCCAGGAGTTCGACGAATTGATGCCAGAGGAGTTTTGGCGTCGAGTAGTCGATCGTGTCGCGCAGGAGGTGCCCGATACCCTATTGCTGGCCGAGGCATTCTGGCTCATGGAGGGATACTTTGTGCGCACCTTGGGTATGCACCGCGTCTATAACAGCGCCTTCATGAATATGCTTCGGGACGAGGACAACGCCAAGTACCGCACCGTCATGAAGAACACCCTGGAGTTTGACCCCCGTATTATGAAGCGGTACGTTAACTTTATGAACAACCCCGACGAGCAGCCCGCCGTTGACCAGTTCGGGAAGGGGGACAAGTACTTCGGCATATGCATCCTGCTGGCCACGATGCCTGGCCTTCCTATGTTCGGGCACGGCCAGATTGAGGGCTACACCGAGAAGTACGGAATGGAGTATCGGCGCGCCTATTGGGATGAGTCGCCTGACCGTCATCTTGTGGAACGCCATGAGCATGAGATCTTCCCGCTCCTCCACCAGCGGTACCTCTTCTCCGGAGTCGAGGGTTTCCTACTCTACGACTTCTTCACTCCCGGGGGCCGCGTTAACGAAGACGTGTTCGCCTACTCGAATCGCGTCTCGGACCAGCGTGCCCTGGTTCTCTACCACAACAGATACGCCGAGACCCGCGGCTGGGTGCGCAGTTCCGTCGCCTTCGCTGTGCAGACCGACGACGGGGAGAAGCGATTGGTGCAGCGCTCCCTCGGCGAGGGTCTGGCTCTGCGCGACGAGGACGAGACGTTCACCATCTTCCGCGATCATGTCAACGGTCTCGAGTACATCCGCAGCAACCGAGAGATACACGCGAAAGGACTCTACGCCGAGCTAAGCGCTTACCAATGCCAGGTGTTCCTCGGCTTCCGCCAGGTTCGAGACACCGAGTGGCACCAATACGCTCAGCTCACCTCTTACCTGGACGGACGGGGGGTTCCCAGCATCGATGAAGCCCTCAGGGAAGTTCTTCTTCAACCCATCCACCAGCCGTTCCGCGAGCTGATCAACTCGACCACCATCAGACGCCTGATGGAAGCCCAACGAGCGGGAATCCAGGTGCAGCAAGCGCTGGCCGATGACGTGCAGCAGATGATGGTCAACCTCCTCCGCCAGATCAGAGCCTGGATTGAGGGGCTTTCCGACTACCAGCCGCTCGGCGTGGGCCCGGAGGGGAGAGAGCTCAAGATCGCCCGGAGGGTCCGGCGCGAGCTGGAAGCGGCGCTCGAGCTACGAATTCCCGGCCGCCATCTGGGGCTGCCCGAAGCGGTCACCTCTTACCTCCGTGATGGTCCTCCAGAACAGGCCACACTGGGCCTCGACGACCATGTGGGATCCTGGTCGACCCTCCTCGGGTGGCTGTCGACCCACGCCCTGGGTAGGATGGCCGACGGATCCGCTTATGCCCAGATTAGCCGCAGTTGGCAGGATGAATGGCTCCTGGGGAGGGTCATAAGCGGGGCGCTGCAGGACATCGGGCTCGATGAGGCGGCGGCCGCGTGGGCTGTGACGAACATCAAGGTCTTGACCACACACCAGCGGTGGTTCGAGATCGACCCGGGTGCCGATAATCGGGCCTACGGTATCCTCCGCTCTTGGCTCCGGGACGACGAGGTTCACCGCTTGCTGCAGATCAACCGATACCGGGACGTGTTGTGGTTCAACGCCCAGGCATTCGAGCAGCTCGTGTGGTGGATGGAGATCGTAGCAGCCGTGGCCATCATCGCCGACACCGAAAAGCCGCGCGATCACGCCCTCCGGGAGGTCCTCGCCTGCCACGAACTGCTATCAACCCTGCGGCGCGCCAAGGAACAGTCCGGCTACCGGGTGGAGCAACTGCTCGAGGCCGTTCGCTGCGACCGCTAGGTTGCTGGGATACGCAACCGACAACCTGGGCGATCCGACCCAGAGACAGGGTGGGCTTCGGAATCGAACGCCGTAGGGACCGACAGCTCCAGTCCCTGCCCGACGAAGTGGCGTTGCCTCCTGCTGACTCCGATGTTAGAATATCGAATACACTGCATTATGCTGTGTCCACGAGAGATAGAAACGAGACGTCGATGGAGAAAAAGACCGACACTGGCTGCCACCTGTCCGTACACGGGCACTTCTACCAGCCTCCCCGGGAGGACCCATTTACGGGTCATATCCCGCGAGAACCGAGTGCAGCCCCGTATGCCAATTGGAACGAACGCATCACGGCGGAATGCTATGCGCCAAATGCCAGAGTTGGCAACTTCGAGCGCATCAGCTTCAACGTGGGTGGGACCCTGGCTCGATGGCTCGACCAACACGATCCTGGTACTTATCAGGAGATCATCGGTGCGGATCGGGTGCATCGGGACGCCTATGGCACCGGTAACGGTATCGCGCAATCGGTTCATCACACCATCCTTCCCCTAGCTCGTCGCCGGGATAAGATCTGCCAGGTACATTGGGGCATCGCGAGCTTCGAACACCGCTTCGGTCGTCGACCGGAGGGAATGTGGCTCCCAGAGATGGGCGTCGACTATGAGACACTTGAGATCCTGGCAGCGGCTGGCCTCCGCTTCACGATCGTCTCCGACGAGCAGGTATACCCCCGGTCATCCGCGGGCAATTGGGAAGCGGCGGGAGGCCCCTACCGGGTGTCTTTGCCGAACGGGGACAGCATCGCCGTCTTCGTTCGGGATCGAGTTCTGTCTAATAGCCTATCGTTCGGGATGCCAGCTTTGGCACAGGTCGACCAGTGGTTGGGCGATCAGCTAACCGGGCAACGCCACCAGAATGGGCTACGCATCGTCGCAACCGACGGGGAGACCTTCGGTCACCACCACCGTCACGGTGTGGAGGTACTGAGGCGGATTCTCTCCGGCTGCGAAAGTCACGGATGCGCACTCACTACGCTACCCGTCTATCTTGACCAGCACCCTCCTCAGTCCGAGATCAAGGTGGTGGAGAACACCACCTGGAGCTGCTCGCACGGGCTGGATCGCTGGCTCGTTGGCTGCCCATGTACGTCGGGCGACAGCCGCTGGAAAGGAGCACTGCGCCGCGCCCTCGATAACTTAGCCGGGGATCTGGACCGAGTTTACAGCTGCGAGGCGCAACAGCTAGGGTTCAAGCCCTGGCCCCTGCGAGATCGCTACATCGACGTCGTCCTGGGCAAGGTGTCAGGGGAGAAATTCCTAAACGGGAACGGTCTCGGACACCTGATGAGCGCCGAGACACAGCGCCTACTGGGGCTCCTTGAGGCTCAGCTCTATCGTCAACGCATGTACACCAGTTGTACCTTTTTCTTCGATGACCTGGATCGATACGAACCTCGCTACGCCATAGGCAACGCCATCCACGCTGTCGCCCTGACCCGCGACGCGACCGGCGAAGAGCTTTCCCACGGCTTCCGCCGCGATCTGAGTGTGGCTCGCAGCGTGAAGAGCGGCCTAACGGGAGCTGATATCCTCGACGAGATCGTATCCCGAGCAAGGATAGCGGCTAGGCCAGGTCCCCCTCGGCGTACGGACCAGGGACCTTGAGGACAGAACGATATCGCAGCTCTCATGCCCTGGGAACCGGCCTTCTCCTGACGCTCGATGGCCCCAGGGCGCGAGCAGCGCGACAAATCGAAAGAAAAGAGGGCAGCGATGAGCGATCCTGAGAAGCGAGCGCAGGAAGACGGACCGGCGCCGAGGCCAGATGCTGAGCCAAGTCGGTGTGAACCGGACGGACCGTCCAACACCCCCGCCTACTCCGATATCGACCTCGACCGCTGGCGCGACTATGACCACGTGTGGACCGACAGTCTGTGGGTTATTGAGTCCCGCGACACCACCGGCGGCCACGGACTGGATTACCACGGCAACTTCGTCCCTCAGATAGCGACCCAGAGCTTCCTCCGCTACACGAAGGCAGACGACATCGTCCTCGATCTGTTCCTCGGCTCTGGGACCAGCGCTATCGAGGCCCAGCGGCAGAAGCGCCGCCTCATCGGCGTTGAGCTAAAGGCGGACCTGGTTGAGTACGTGGGCACCAAGATTGAGCCACAGCTGCTGGGGGACCGCATCCGCCTGCTCCAGGGAGATGCCACGGATGATGCGATCGTTGGGCAGATCAGGCGCTGCCTGTCGGAGATGGGCGCGGAGCACGTGCAACTCATCATGCTTCACCCACCGTATCACGACATCATCACCTTCTCTGACCACCCGGCCGACCTCTCCCGCACCCGTGGCCTGCCGCACTTCCTGGAAGGGTTCGAGAGCGCTGCTCGTCACGCCTTTCAAGTGCTGGAGCCACACCGTTTCGCCATCCTCGTCATCGGCGACAAGTACGCCCAAGGTGAGCTGATCCCCCTAAGCTTCTACTGCCTGGATCGCATGCAGCAGGTGGGATTCCGCACCAAGGCGATCGTGGTGAAGAATATCGAAGGAAACGAGCGGGGCAAGGGACGGGACAGCAACCTGTGGCGGTACCGCGCTCTACGCGGCGGTTTCTACATCTTCAAGCACGAGTACGTGATGGTGTTCCGAAAGCCCAGCTGAACGGCGCTATCTACAGGCCAAGACCGCGGACTAGTGGAGGTCTCGACCCGAAGGCGACCCATCATCGACGACCTGTTCGCCCACCCTTTCCCGCCCGGCGACCACGTCTTCTGCACTGCCGCGCCGTGCGAGCCAGATCCTCCAGCGCGTCCACGTAGCCGTCCCGGTCGAATACCCGCTCTACTCTCACCATGTCGTTCAATTCCTCCGCCACAACCGCGGCGATGGCGTGAACCGCATCATGCCGGTCGGTGCCCACCTTCAGGAGAGCCTCTAGCGCGCGCGTTGTCTGGGGTGGGTCGTCATCCGCCAGTTGATTCTCGACTACGTGATGCATCAGGACATGGGCGAATGGATTGACACCATCCAACGTCGAGATCTCGCCAGCCAGGCTCTCGACATCTTCCCACACGTGATGGTACTCGGGGTGCTGCCTGAGCACCTCGGCAAGCCGTCGGTCCCCATCTTCCAGGTCGACACCTGCTTGTGCTAGCTGCCAGATCAAACCGATCCGAGTTCGCCCAAGTTGGCGCAGATCGCCGTAATCATCTGGCATCGGTGCACTCCATCCACTAAGCCCCGGGGCTGCGCATACCTGTCGAACCCTCGGCGACGCTCCCCAGGGCGGTTCGCCCACCTACCCAGCCGGTCCCTATAGTCGGGGCTGTCCTCCATCACGCGCTGGAAGCCCGCAACGCATTACAGCGAAGCCGAACCACTCCATTTCGGCTCCGCCCCCAACGTACCGACGTCCACCTCATCACCCATCCGAGAAACGCGTCACAGACTAGATCACCTGCTCAGCCCTCAACCGGACCACGTCCTCACGCCCGTATCCCAAGTACTCAGCCAGTATCTCCTCCGTATGTTGGCCCAGCAGTGGTGGGGCTGCTTCCATCCGCACCGGCGTGCGAGAGAGATTGAGGGGCGACCCAGTCACGTTCAGCGTTCCTACCGTCGGGTGCTCCAGTTCGACCAACAACTCGCGCGCCAACACTTGAGGATCTGCAAAAACCTCGTCCACACTCTGAACGGGCGCGCAGGGAATCCCGGCCCGTACCAATGTCCTGTACCACTGGGCTGCGGACTGAGACCGGAACCGATCCTGGAGGATGGGCACAAGCAGATCACGATGCTCGACCCTTTTGGGGTTAGTCTTGAACCGGTCATCCGACCCCAGATCCTCCCAGCCGGTTGTCTCGCAGAGCTTCCGCCACTGTCGGTCGTTGCCCACCGCGAGAGCGATCCACCCATCATCGGTGGGGAACAACTCGTAGGGTACGATGTTTGGGTGGGCATTGCCATAGCGGGCCGGCGGTCGCCCCGTAACCAGGTAGTTACTCGCGACGTTCGCTAGCCAGGCGACTTGGGAATCCAGCAGCGCCACGTCGACGTACTGGCCCTGCCCGCTCTGTCTACGCTCGTAAAGGGCAGCCAGAATGGAGACCGCCGCGAATAGGGCCGCGGTGATGTCCACAATGGCAACGCCCACTTTGGTAGGCGGTCCCTCAACCGGACCCGTCACGCTCATGATCCCGCCCAGCGCCTGAATGGCAAAATCGTAACCTGGCCGATCACGATAAGGCCCATCCTGTCCATACCCGGTAATCGCACAGTAGATCAGCCCCGGATTGCGGTCCTTCAACCTATCGTAGCCCAACCCCCACTGCCCCATCGTGCCGACCCGGAAGTTCTCGACGAGCACATCCGCCTGACACGCCAGGTCCCGAACGATCTCGCGGCCGCGCTCGGTCTTCAGGTTCACGGTGATACTCTTCTTATTCCGGTTCACCGCAAGGTAGTAGGCGGACTCGCCTCCGGCCCAGGGGGGACCCCATTGACGGGTGCCATCTCCAGTACCCGGTCGCTCCACTTTGATCACTTCAGCGCCCAGGTCTGCCAGAGCCATCGTGCAATACGGACCAGCCAGAACTCGCGACAGGTCGACGACCAATACGTCAGACAGCGGCGGACCATCTTGTCTCTCAGCAGCTCCTCGGTTCATACCATCTCCATCCACGTCCTACTGAACACGCCCTGCAGATCCAGAAGCGCACCTGCAGGATCACACCGGTCTAGCCCGTTCAGCTCCGCAACAACAGGCGCTCCCTATCACAGGAACCTGTCGCGAGCAAGGGCACTGAGCGCCGGTGACCGGCACACAACCCGCAGCCAAGAGGGGCATTCACAACCTTAGGGTACGACAAGGTACGTCGACTCCGCGCAACGCGGACAGTATCACTTGATCCGACCGGGGAGTCTCAGCGGAGCTAGAACGTCTCAATGTGCCAGTCAACGACCTGGACCTCAGGCCTAAAGGTCTCGACCCACGCCACGACCTTCTCCAAGGAGGCCTGAACGTATCCGGGGTCGTTGTTGGCTACCGTGACAAGCGCCACCTCAGCCGTCTGCCACGCGTCGTTGAAGCCCACCTCAGCCGCCGAGACGTTAAACTCCCTCCGCAACCGAGTCAGCAGCGGTTTGAGGACACGCCGCTTACCTTTTAGAGAACGGCTCCCGGGGATGCGCAGTTCGATGCTGCAGGCACCAATGACCATATGGGTTCCATCTGCTACGCTACGCCGGGATACACGACCTGCTCCCGGCCACACAGGGAGTATACCGCATCGGCCACGTGCGTCAAGCGATGGTCGTCCACGCTTCACCAGTGTATTTGCCCGCCCTCAACTCCCGGGCAGCTGCAGACTCCTCCGCGGTCAGGTGGCCCAAGTCGAGCGTGAGATCTAGGGCCTCGGCCAGACCCGCTACCAGCGCGTCCGCGGCCGCATCCCAGCTCACCCGATGACTGAGGACCCTCTCCACCGTCGTAGCTCGCGTCCGCACCCGCGTGGCGTCCGGTAGGTCAGTGAGGAACGGGCAAATGCGCGCGATATCGCCATGGAGCGGAATCGCCCCGTGCTGCAGGACCACGCCCTGAGCCCGCATCTGAGCGCTCCCCACCAGCTTCTTCCCCCCGACCGTAATCTCGTAGTGCGAGGGCACCTCGAAGCAGACAGCCCCCTCCACCTCCCGGTTTGCCGCTCGCTCGTCAGCGACGATTTCGGCCACACCTAGCCGCTCAAGCCCGCGCACTAGCCCAGCACTCAACCGCCTGTAGCTCTCTACCACGCCTCCACCGACCCGTGGGTCATCCTCCGGGACGACGATGCTGTACGTCAGTTCATCGATGTGGAGCAGGCTTCGACCCCCCGTGGGCCGGCGCACCAGATCGTATCCGGCAGCCTCTAGAGCACGGCGGTCCACATCCTGCACCGACTGACCTCGGCCAATCGACAGACACGGAGGCTCCCACCGGTACACTCGGAGCGTCGGGAGACTCTCCTGCGATCCCACAGTGTGTAGAACAGCCTCATCCACTGCCATGTTGGTGGGCCCATCGGCAGCTGGTGAGTAGATCAAGCGCCACTTCGCCACCGGATAGGGCCTGGCCTCAGAACAAGAGTGCTGGGAGCCGGTCATCTCCACCCCTTTCAGCCCGCCCCTCAGTCCCTGGCAACATCTGACCCGTCCCGGGCACAGACACGGGTGACGAACGGGGCTGACGGGAGCACATATGCCCGACGTGAAGTCACCCAACGACGGAGAACGCCAATCGGAACCATCATCCGTCTACCAGTCCCACTCCAGCCACCTCCGTTCCACAGCTGGGGCACACCTGGCCCCTCTGCACCCGGTTCGCCAGGACACCGAAACCCGCCCGCCGGATGAGAAGCTCGCCACAGGCGTGACAGTGCGTGTTCGCCTCACCGAGGACGTTACCGACAAAGATGTAGCGCAGTCCCTCCTCCCGTCCGATCTCGTGTGCCCGCCGCAGTTTCTCCATAGGCGTCGACGGCCGATCCCTCATCTGATGAGCCGGATGGAAGCGACTGACATGCCACGGCGTCCCCGATCCCAGCTCGTCAGCCACGAAGCTCGCAGCGTCTCGTATCTCCTCCTCGTCGTCGTTGATCCCCGGTATTATGAGCGTCGTGACCTCGATCCAGACACCCAGTGTCTTCATCTTCTTCATGCTATCCAACACCGGCTGCAAGCGCCCCCCCACGTACTGCCGATAGGTCTCGTCGCGAAACGCCTTGAGATCCACGTTGGCGGCGTCGAGGTAGGGATCGAACGTGTCGAGCATCTCCCCCTGGCCGGCCGTCATAAACCCGTTCGTCACGATGATGTTCGCCAAGCCAGCCTCGTGGGCCAGTTTGGCAGTGTCGTAGGCGTATTCAAAGAAGATCGTTGGCTCCGTGTATGTGTAGGCGATGCTTCGACAGCCTGCCCGCTGCGCCGCTGCGACGATTTGCTCGGGAGTCGCCTCTTCTCCCATGAGGAACTGGTTCTCCCGGGGCATCTGGGAGATACTCGCGTTCTGACACCATTCGCAACGGAAGTTGCACCCCACCGTGGCCATGGAGTACGCTCTCGTACCCGGGTAGAAATGGGCCAAAGGCTTCTTCTCCACCGGATCGACGTGCTGTGAGATGGTACGACCGTACACCAAGGTATAAAGCGTCCCATTCCGGTTCTCCCGCACGTAGCAGACTCCACGTTTCCCATCGCTAATACGGCAGCGATGTGCGCACAGATAGCACTGGACGCGGTCCTCCTCGAGCTTGTCGTACAGCACGGCCTCTTTCGCTTCGACCTCGTTCAGAGTCATCGATGACACTAGGGCTGTCCCTCTTCCGCCTCCGCCAGAAGCCGCTCCAGTGGGTCCTCGAGGCAGATGTTGGCCACCCCCATCAGCTCTGCAGTCACTCGGATCTTATCCTCGGCGGGACCAGGCAGAACAGCCCAGTGGCGGAACTTCCCCACGTGCTCGCCGTTATGCTCGATCCAGGGCGGCAGAGGCATCTGCCGCTGGTCAATGTCGCTCATTCTTCGCCCTCCTCCAGCGGCTCCAACTGGACACGGTGCTTCAGGAAATCTATGTGCAGGATACGGCCCCGCACAACTTGCGGATCGCCAAAGAAAGAGGTCACGCGAACCCCTTCGTCCGTCAGCGTCATCCCGGTAATCTCTCGGGCAACTTCCTCGTCACCAAGATGGACAGTCGCTTGACACATATCATACCTTTTCCTATTCCAGCTTACAGCTCATCGACGTCGAATACGCCAATTAGGAACGTGTGATCCGACGGCCTCTCCGCGCGGCGCGCTTCCAGGTCGATCCACGAGTCGGTGGCTCTATCCGCCAATGGCTTCGTGGCCCAGATGTGATCCACGCGCCAGCCGATGCCGCGCTCGATCGGATCCTTCGCGCGATAGTCGTAGTACGTGTACTGATCCTCCTCATCGGGGTGGTGCTGTCGAAAGACGTCCACGAAACCCCAAGCTTTCACTTGCTCTAACGCCTTCCGCGCATCGGGGTGGAAGTCCACGTGATCCCGCTTCCCCTTGGGGTCGTAGATGTCTATGGGTTCCGGCGCGACATTGAAATCCCCCATCCACAGCAGGGGCTCTTGCGGCTCGTAGTGTCGGTCAAAGAGGTCCCGCAATCGCCCAAACCATTCAAGCTTATACTCGAAGTGCTCCGAGTCGACGGAGCGGCCCTGCGGCACGTACGTGTTCACAACCGGCAGCCCACCGATCACCGCCCGAATCAAGCGTGGTTCGTCGGGCTGCCCCCCGTCGTCGAAGCCGTACGCCACGTCCTCAGGCTCCAGCGAGCTGATGATCGCCACTCCCGCGTGGGCCTTTTGCCCCCGGTATACCACATGGTACCCTGCCTCGCGGATCGGCGCCTCAGGGAACTCGTCGTCCTGCACCCGCGTCTCTTGCACGCAAAGCACGTCCGTCTGCTGCGTCTCCAGCCAGTCGAGGATCAAGTCCATCCGCGCCCGAATGGAGTTTGCATTGTAGGTCGCCACCTTCAGGCCATTGTCTCCCACGTTATCCATTCCTTTGGCTGCACCGTCGATTATCTGAGGTAGCCGCTTCTCCTAGCTTCTCGCTCGAACGACTAGCAGAGGTCGCTCGACGCGCTGCAGGATGCCAGCCGCCACGCTGCCGTAGAAGAACTGCGATAGACCACTCCGGCCGTGGCTCGCGATGGCGATGAGATCCGCGTTTTCCTCAGCTGCCGCCTCGATGAGGCTCTTGACCACGGGCCCTTGGCGGATCTGCGACCTAGCGTTGATTCCTCTCTGGCGGAGATCGTCCGCAACAGCGTCCATGTAGTCCTGCACATGCCTGCGACACTGCGCGAGTTCATCTTCTGGAAGCACCACCGGCATGCCCTCGGGTCCAATCAAATAGGGCATCGGCTCCATGACCCGCACAAACACCACCTCCGCCTGGTATCGCTGAGCCAATTCCTCTGCGTGAGGGAGGATGGCTTCCGCACGTTTTGATCCGTCCAGGGGAACGAGAATCGTCTTGTACATGCCCACCTCCTGGTCTACCCCGCCTTGGCCTGCCGCGATCCGCCCGAGTCGTCCTCCTCGGACTCCCCGGGAGCGGCAGGCCGGCCCAAGCATAGCCAACTTCCCCCTTGCCGAAAAAGCGGGTGGCATACCTCTTCGCTCACCCGCACCACTCTGCATCGTCGAACGGGATCCGATAAACAGAACTCTTCAGCTGCCATCTCCCCCGGTTCACTCAGGCAGGAGTCACACTCCCTTACGTCTGGGTTCGCAGCGCTCGCCAGACGCGCTCTGGGGTGAAAGGCACCTCCCGGAGCCAGATACCGGTCGCGTCGTGTATCGCGTCAGCAATGGCTGGCGCCACGCCGTCGATGGGAAGCTCCGCCACAGATTTGGCTCCATAGGGACCGGTGGGCTCGTCGGTCTCCACGAATATGACGTCGATCTCGGGCATCTCATCCGCCTTGTGCACGTGGTAGGGGCCAAGCCGGGGGTTGACCAGCCGACCGTCCGCGTCGTATACCATCTCCTCGCAGAGTGCAAAGCCCAGGCCCTGGGCGATACCTCCTTCCACCTGTCCCGAAGCGGTGATCGGGTTGATCACCCGTCCTGCGTCGACGGTCATCAACACGCGCTCGACGGTCACCTGTCCCGTCTCCGCATCGACGACCACCTCGACGAACTGCGCACCGAAAGGCGGTGGGCTGTCGTGGCTCACGTGCGATGCACTGGCAACGATCTGATGCTGGTTTTGCTGATGAAGGCTGCTGAGTGCCACCTGTTCCAGCGTCATACGTCGGCCGTCCGGGAACCAGACCGCGCCGTGGTGAAGCTCGATGTCCTCAGCCCCAGTCATCTGAGCGCCGCTGACCTGCTCCTGTCGGGTGCGTTTTCGGGCCCCGCCTTCGCGGCTCTCCCTGAGCTCGACCCCCAGCATCGCTGCCGCGTGCTTCCGGACCAGAGTCGCCACCTTGACGGCCGCCTTTCGCACCGCGTTTCCGCTGACGTACGTGGTGCTGGAGGCATAGGCCCCCTTGTCAAAGGGGGTGAAATCGGTGTCGGAGGAATGTACCAGGATATCTTCTACCCCGACCCCCAGCTCCTCCGCCGCGATCTGAGCCAGGATCGTATCTGAGCCAGTGCCCAGATCCGCGGCACCGACCAACAGCGTGAAGGACCCGTCATCGTTCATCCTGATAGTGGCGGCCGCCATATCAAGGCCAGCAATCCCGCTACCGTGGGCCATCACGGACATTCCGATCCCGTGTCGGAGGCGCTCATTGCCCACTTCCGTCTCTTTGACTGCACTAGCCTGATCCAACTTCCTGCGTTTCCTATACCACGCGGTGGCTTCCAACCCGACGCGCACGCACTCGGCGAGGCCACTGGAGCGAATCTGCTGCTCGAAGCCCTCCCGGCCCTCTCCCAGAGCCTTGGCCATCACCAGCAACTCGCCTTCCCTGATCCAGTTCCTCCGCTTGAACTCGACCACGTCCCATCCCATCTCGGATGCGATCTCCGACATCAGCGTCTCGATGCCGAAATGTGTCTGCATCGCACCGTAGCCACGAAAGGCACCAGCCGTCGGTTTGTTGGTGTAGACCACATCGCATCGGAAGCCAGAATACGGCGTGTTGTACAGCGTCAGCCCCTTCTGTCCGGCTACCATATTCACCGTCAGCCCGTGGGTGCCGTAGGCACCGGTATCCCCCACGAGGTCGAGCTCGGTGGCCACAACTTCCATATCTTTCGTCACCCCGACTCGATATCGCTGCACTGTTGGGTGGCGGCTGCGGGAGCTGGTGAACTCCTCGGACCGGCTGTACATCATGCGCACCGGTCGTCCGGTAGCAACCGTTAGGTGGGCACAGAGATCCTCGAGGATCATCTCCTGTTTGTTCCCGAAACCACCCCCGATGCGCGGCTTGATGACGTGGATCTCTTTCTCCGACAGACCTACGAGAGGCGCCAGCATACGCCGGATGTGAAACGGCACCTGGGTACTGGTGCGCACGACCAGGCGCCCATCCTCGTCCCAGTATGTGATGCACGCGTGCGGCTCCACGTGAGCGTGCTGTTGCTGGGAGGTACGATACTCACGCTCGAAGATATAATCAGCCCTGCGCCAATGCTCCTCCCGGTCCCCCTCGGCGGCTTCAATGCGGTGCACGGTGTTCCGATCAGGGTCGTAGATGCCCTCAGTGTCTGGCTCGTCGTGGATGACAGGCGAACCGCTCACCCGGGCCTCCGCCGCGTCCAGCACATGCGGTAGCAGCTCATAGTCCACCTCTATCAGTCGTAACGCCCTCCGAGCCAGCCTGGGCGACTCGGCAGCAACTACGGCGACCCGGTCACCGACGTGACGGACCTTATCATCCAGGCAAACCTGATCATAGGGACCTGGCTGCGGGAAGCTCTGTCCCCCCGAGGCATACTTGACGCGAGGGATGTCGTGGTGGGTCAGCACAGCGTGAACCCCTTCCAGCGCGGCCGCCTCACTGGTATCAATGCTTCGGATTCGCGCGTGGGCGTGGGGACTGGTAAGCAACGCCCCGTGGAGCATCCCCTCCATCTTCACATCGTCGGTGAAGGCCGGTGCGCCCGACGCCAATTTGACACTGTCCACCTTCGGTTCCGATCCACCGACTACCTGTAGCCGTGCCAAGTCTGGAGGCGAGATGACCAACGGTGTCCGCGGCTCGCGTCCGTCACCCGGGGTTGCGTAGCGCTCTGCCAACAGGTCGGTGAGAGCCTCGTCATCCGAAAGACTCACCGCTGAGTGGCGAAACGACGGGAGGCCTTCACCGCGCATCAGCACTGCGGCCCGCTCGACGGCCTGGACGATCTTAACATACCCCGTACAACGACATAATACACCACTCAAAGCTGATTGGATTTCGTCTCGCGTAGGCTCGGGATTCCTATCGAGAAGCGCCTTGGCGGTGAGAATCTGAGCAGGAGTACAATAGCCACACTGAATGGCACCCGTCTCTGTAAACGCGCGTTGGATCGGATGCAGATCATCCAACTGGTGCGCTGGAAACGGAGCTAGGCCCTCGACTGTGAACACCTGGTGCCCGTCGGCTTCGACAGCCCGTTTCTGACAACTGTATATCGGCTCGCCGTCGAACAATACCGTGCAAGCCCCGCAGTCCCCGGTGCCACAGCCGTACTTGACACTGGTGCAGGAGGCTGCTCGGAGCGCGTCTAGAAGCGTTTCCGCGGGTTCGACGGGAAGCGTCCGCTCTTGGCCATTGAGGATCACCCTGATGGTCCGCCTTCGGTCGTCAGGCATCGCTGACCTCCAGCTCCAGACAGGCCTTCAGCGCTCGCCGGGACATGACTTCAGCCATAGCCCTCCGGTACCGTTCACTGCCCCGGTAGTCGCCAACCGGTTCTACCCTCTCCCGGATGCGCGCCGCCAGGGTCAGAATCTGCTCGACCGTCAGCGGTTCGCCCACCAGGGCATTCCCGGGGGCAACCAACCGCACGCCCTCAGGCCAGACCCCCGTGAGGGCAACACGGGCCGCTTCTACGACTCCCCCGCCGAATCTGACCCAGGCAAAGGCCGCCACAATAGGCTCATCCGCCGGCGTGCGAGCCACGTGTGCCTCGCCCCACCGGCACGCCGAATCGATGAGTGGAATGTGCAGAGCAGCGATGTCGCCGCTCGAGGCTTGCCGGCCGAACCGCTCCAGGGACACTTCCCTGGCACCATCTCCCTGCTCCAGGCGAACGCTTGCCCCCAGGGCCAAGAGAGTTGCGATCCACTGCGGCATCAGCTGAAATGCCCGGAGTGTTCGACCCACCGGTGTCTGAGTCCGCAGCTGCCACGAGTGAACCCCCGTCAGAGCCGTCCTCAGCAATGCCGGGCAGCACGGCGCTTCCAGCACGGCCTGAAGAGAGGCATCGGGGTGAACAGCCCAGGGCTCCCCGGCCTCTTGCTCGCTCATTCCAATACCCGCTCCTTTCCGGAATTGCCCGGCTACCACCGGCCCCACCACAGGCTTCGGGTTAGTGGGACGGAACCTCGCTGAGCTCCATTCGAACCGATCAGATCAACGTCTGCGGCCGCATTCTGCCGAGCTCGCCTCCAGAGAAGATGGACGTCCGAACAGCGCCGCAGGTACCATCAGCCCTGGAGGCCCTGAGGCCCCGCCGCCTTGTGACTGAGGGGGTGGTCCCAAGAACCATGGACCCAATCCGCCCTACGCCCAGGCCCAAGACGGAACCTGCCGGTAGGCTCCCACGCTCACCGCCGGGGCCGGGCAGAACGCCGTGCCCATGGCGGGCCAGCAAGGAAACTCAGTGCAAGCTAAGAGCGCTGCGGTAGAGACCGACGTACGCCTTGGCCGAGGCTGTCCAGGAGAAGTCCGATGCCATCCCCCGCATCTGAATCGCTCGCCACGTCTCTCGATCCTCATAGGTCTCAAGTGCCCGCTGCAGAGCCTCGAGGAACCCTTCCGGCGTCTTCTCCTCAAACACGAATCCCGTGCCGTGCCCCCGGCCGGGTCGGTGATCAATCACCGTGTCGGCCAGGCCACCAGTCTCGCGCACAACAGGTACGCACCCGTAGCGCATGGCAATCATCTGACCCAGACCGCACGGCTCGACCAAGCTGGGCATCAAGAACATGTCCGCACTGGCATAGATGCGCCGGGCCAACACCTCGTCGAACTTAAGGAACGCTCGTACTTGGTGGGAGTGCCGCTCCTGGAGCGCTTTGAGTGCCTCATGGTAACGTGGATCGCCTGTACCCAGGATGATACACTGGACATCCTGCTCCTGCAGCAGGCGATTGAGGGTCGGCGCCACCAGATCCATTCCTTTGACGTGGTCGAGCCGGGTGACCATCCCGAGCAGTGGCACGTCAGAGCGGATCGGAAGACGAGCTTGTTGCTGCAAGGCCGTCCTATTCGCTGCTCGCCGTCCCAAACTGTGAATGTCGAAGTTATGGGGGACGTTAGGATCCGTAACGGGATTCCACTCGTCATAGTCGAGCCCGTTCAGTATCCCGTGCAGCCGGTCCCTGCGCTGCTCCAACAGCGGTTCCAGGCCCATACCCATCTCCGGTGTCAAAATCTCCTCGGCGTATCGCTCACTCACCGCATTGATGAGATCCGAGTGGGCTATGCCCTGTGCCATCCAGTTTACCGCCCCCGGGGGCTCCACGGAGAGGTGCTTCACTTCCTCCATCTGGGCGAACGTCAAGATCAACCGGCCAGTTATCCCCTGATAAGCCAGATTGTGGATGGTGAACAGGGTGGCGATGTCCCGGAAGAACGGCTCGCGCCAGCCGGAGACGTCGAGCCAGGTCGGTACGACCGCCGTGTGCCAGTCGTTGGCATGGATCACGTCAGGTTGCCAGTCCAACAGCCGAATGGCCTCAATCACCCCGCGGCCAAAGACCGTGAAGCGTTGGGCATCATCCTCAAAGCCATACACCTTTTCGCGGGAGGTAAAATAATGCTCATTCCAAAGAAGATAGACGGGCACGTCCTCACCCATCGTGGTCGCCATCAGGTGAATATGCTCCCGGCCCGCACCCACGGGCACCGGGAAACGTTCACCAATCTTGACAAGCTCGAATCGCTCGCCACTGATCGTGCCGTAGCGGGGCATCATCACTCGCACGTCGTGACCCAGGCTGCGCAGGGCTAGAGGCAGCGATCCAGCGACGTCCGCCAATCCTCCGACCTTGGCAAAGGGCACGGCCTCGGCCGTGAGAAACAGGACTTTCAGCGGCCTTTCCGTCATCACATTCTCCCATCCAGCCCAACGGGCGTGACCACTCTTACCGGACGTAAAGCCAAGCCCCTTTCCCCGTTTCCCATACGGGCCCACATCACACCGAGCGAAGCTGGCTCGGAGATGATCATGGAACGTGTCTTGAGACCGTAAAGGCCAGCCCTCGACCTCGTCCAGATCGCGGATCAACTGGTTCCGCGTAGAGGTGCAGTCCTGGAGCCTCGCACCAGTTAAGTACCGTTACCACCTACGCCCTTCTCCAGGAGCCAGTATGCATTGAGAGCGGAGTCGGTGAGGGCCCGGGCGTAGGCGTCCCTCGTCGCGGGGTTAGGAATGCCCCAGCCATGCTCAGCGCCATGCTGAGCACGATGAGAACGCTGATGACCCAGGCGATGATACGAGTTCTCCGTTCCCTTGATCGCCGCACAGTTTGTACCTCCCTCTCTAGTTAGCAAGGCGATTATAGCATAGCCAACCTTGGCCCACAAGCAGACCCCGCCTATAGTATCGAGGCGGGGCCCTGGACGTGCCGACCGTCAGCATGTCTAGCATCGAAGAACCGGATGGTCTATTCCAGCTTCTCCTTCAATGCATCCCGCAGTGCGGGAACAGCGTCAAAAAGGTCAGCCACAATCCCGTAGTCAGCGATCTTGAAGATCGGCGCCTCGGGGTCCTTGTTGACGGCAACGATGACCGTGCTGGTACGCATGCCCGCCAGGTGCTGAATCGCCCCGGAAATCCCGCAAGCGATGTACAGATCGGGACTCACCGTCTTCCCCGTCTGGCCCACCTGATGCTCATATGGGATCCACCCAGCGTCCACCGCAGCGCGGGACGCACCGACGGCCCCGTTGAGAAGCTGTGCGAGCTCACGCAAGGGCTCGTACCCGTCAGGACCCGCCACACCACGGCCCCCAGAGACGATGACACCCGCGTCCGCCAGGCTGACTCCTCCTGCAGTGTCCTTGAACCCAGTCACTTTCACCGCGATCTCGTCTTCGGTCACCGATGGGAGTAACTCAGCGATTTCGCCCTGGCGGCTGACATCGGGCTCCGGTTTAGGAAAAGCCCGCACTCGTGTCGTGAAGACTTGCGGTCTTCGCTCGGGGATCACGCACCGGGATAGCAGCTTACCAGCATAGATGGGGCGTGTAGCCATCAGCTCACCATTCTGGAAGTGGAGCTCCGTGCAGTCGGCGACACACCCGGTCTCCAACCTGACCGCCAGGGCCGGACCAATCTCGCGGCCACGAAACGTAGCGGCCATAAGGATCGTCCCCGGCTCGTGCTCTCGGACCAGTTGCTGCAGTACCGTCGTATACGGCTCGACCCGGAAGTCGGCCAGAGTAGGATCCGCAGCCCACAACACTCTGTCTGCACCGTAGGCAACAGCCTCCTCTGCTAGATCCGCCAGCCCGTCACCGCCCAATACACAGGCTATGACGCCGCCGCCGCCCTCGTCGGCAATCTGACGAGCGACACCGACCGCCTCCCAAGAGGCTGCCGGCGCCTCCCTTTCAAACTGCTCCACCCACACCAAGATATCTCTGCTCATACAGGACGCCTCCTAGATCACTTTCTCCGCGAGAATTCTATCTACCAGAATCCTGGCCTCTTCCTCGATGGTCTCGGCCTCAATGATCTCCGCCTCCGCCTCGCGCGCTGGTGGTTCGAACACCTCCGGCCAGCGTACCCCGGACCCTTGGGGGCCGACCTTCTCCCGGTCCGCACCAATGTCCTCCAGCGTCCACAGAGGATACTCCATTTGAGCCGCCTTTCGAATCCCGATGAAGGACGTGTAGCGCGGCTCGTTGATCCCTTTGGTGGTCCCCAGGACGGCCGGAAGCGGTGCCTCCACCACCTGTCGTCCTTCCTCCAGGAGCCGCTCCACCGTGATCGATCTCTGCTCTCTGTCAAGCTCGACCAGGTTGATCGCGTACATCAGCGAGGGCCAGCCCAGCCGCGTGGCGAGCGCCACGCCCGTCTGCCAGGTCTGAGCGTCGATCGCCGACTTACCGCACAGTACCAGATCCACGTCACCCATCTTCTCGACTGCCTTCGCGAGGACGTAGCTGGTTGCCAACGTGTCAGAGCCGGCACACGCCTCGTCCCAGACACGAACCGCTTCGTCAGCACCCATGGCCACCGCATGCTTGAGAGCCTCGAGGGCCACGTCTGGCCCCATGGAGAGAACGGTGACTGTGCCGCCGTGCTCGTCCCGAAGGCGTAGAGCCTCTTCCACAGAGTACTCGTCCCACGGGTTGATGATCAGCGGGGAATCCCCCCAAGAGATGTTTCCCTCCTCGTCCACCGACATCTTGGCCTCGGAGTCCGGCGTGTATTTCGTGCATACCACGATGTGCAAAGGATACCTCCTTGTCCGTACCGTCGTACCTGTAGCGGCACATGTGCCCTTCGACGTCAACGGGCACGCTGACCACATCTTCCTCAAGTCCCGTTCTATGCCCGGTCCCCCCGAGCTCCGTTGTGCACCCCGGGCGCGGCCTCTCTTCCTGTCCCGGCCTACACACGTCCTAGTGCTTCCATAGGATCACGACCGGCCGCCTCTAAGACTTCTCGGTGTACAGCGTGGGCAGGAAATCCTTGCCCAGTAGCTCCCTGGCGATAATCATCCGCATGACATTGGGTGTACCCTCGGCGCCGATCGAGTAGGAACGAATGCCTCGTATGCCCATCTCGATGGGACATTCCTTCGTATAAGCCATGGCACCGTGCCAATCAGCCACCTCGTTCATGATGCTGAAACCCAACCTGGGCGCTTTCAACTTCGCCATGGCTGCCGCAAGAGCGATGTCGTGATGGGTCGCCTCTCCGTCCTGGTACATACGGTCCATCATCCAGGCTGCCTTGTAGGTGGAAAGTCGCACGCCCTCCAGGTCCGTGTATAGGTCCGCCAGGGGGAACTGTATACCCTCGAAGCTTGCTATGGGCCGCCCGAACGCTTGGCGCAGCTTGATCTGATCCATCCCCATCGCCAACGCGGTCTCGGATGCGCCTACACAGGTAGCCCCGATCAGTGTACGCGCCGCCGAGAATCCTTCCATGGCGTGGTAGAACCCCCTATTCAAGTCGCCGACCTGGTGCTCTAGCGGCAGACGCACCTCATCCAGCGCAAAACCGCCGGTAGAGATACCCATTCTACCCATGTCGTCGAAATAGGTGGGAGCTATACCGTCGGTCCCCTTGAGGGGAAGCGCAAAGAACGTGAACGCCCGGTGACCGGCAGCCTCATCAAAGTCGGTACGGGTTAGTAGTAGGTGGATACCGCCCCAGTCCAAGGACTCCCGGACGCCGCTGATGTAGACTTTCTCCCCATTGAGCACCCAGTGACCATCGTCCCTCTGGGCCCGGGTGCGGCACGCGCCGAGAATGTCGGACCCCCCTCCGGGCTCGGTCGTAGCGATACCCAGAAAGGCCTCTCCACTGGTCACCCGGGGAAGATACTGCTCCTTAAGCGCCGAGGACCCATACTGATAGAAGATGAAGCCCCAGGCAGCTTCAACCAGGTACATCACTGGCACGGCCAGGCTGATGTCAGCCCGTCCCAGTTCCTCCGCCGCGATGGTGGCCATCATCCAGTCAGCCCCCGCACCCCCGTACTCCTCGCCAACTGTCGGGGCGAGCAACCCCATGTCGGCCATCCCTTTGACAATCTCCCGGGGGATAAACTCCTCTTCGTCGATCTCGCGCACGCGGGGGGCGATCTCGTTCTGCGCAAAGTCTCGCACGGCGCGCCGCCAGAGGCGCTGCTCGTCGGTCCAACCGAAATCCATAGTGTCCTCCTTGATGAACTGGGAAAGTGACGTGCTCACAGGCCAACCCGGACCCACACCGGCCGACCCGCATCTTGGGTTTGTTGCCAGCGTCGACAGACAGCAACAGCAGGCGCTGATTAACGCCGCCTGAGCCATTCGACACGAAAGACAATGATCCGAGGCCACGCGGAAGCCCCCACGGTTCCTTCCGGCCCCCATGTCCAGCGGTCGAAATCGGATAGACGCAGACACGTCTCGCCCACCGATATAACTGACTGACGGTCATCGCTATTATACTCACATCGGATAGCCGTGCAAACCCGACCTTCACGTCCCCGTACGCGGCGCTTGAGACCCCGAGGTTGATTCACCAGCCGTAGCTGCCGTGGCGTTAGCGGGCTTCGACACCCACTCTCGAAGGACAGCAGGGTTTCAGCACCTCAGGGGCCCCGATGGGTCCCGTTCGGCGCCCCCCAATCATCACCATCTGGAGCCCTGCGCGATGGGTCTACTCCCACCTTCGCCTTCAACCCGTGTCGGGACCTGCGAGCCGCCCCAAAGCCGACGGATGGGGGTTGTTGACACCCTAGCCTGGGCAAGTATAATGGCCTCACCCAACCTGATCGGCTTATCGACCAGACGGCCCGCATGAGTATGTCCGAGACCGCCTACGTCTATCACCCAATTTATCTGGAGCACGACCAACCGGGGCATCCCGAGAATGCCCGTCGCCTGGAACGCATCCTGCGTACTCTAGAGCAGGAAGAGATCCTGGGCGACCTGAGACTCCTGGAGCCGCGTCCAGCTTCGGAGCAAGAGCTCTTGAACGTTCACACGCCGCAACACATCGAGAGAATACGGCAGTTAGCCGACCAGGGCGGTGGACATATGGATCCGGACACCTATGTCTCCCCGGGGTCCTACGACGCAGCCGCGATGGCCGCTGGCGGCCTGATTGAGGCGGTGGACCACCTACTCGAAGGCGAACTGCGAAACGGATTTGCGCTCGTACGTCCGCCTGGTCATCATGCCACGGCCACTCGAGCCATGGGCTTCTGTCTGTTCAACAACGTGGCTCTGGCCGCCCGCTCGGCCCTGCAGGACGAGAGAGTCGAGCGCGTGCTCATCGGAGACTTCGACGTTCACCACGGGAACGGGACGCAAGATATCTTTCACGACGACCCAGACGTGTTCTACTTCTCGGCGCATCAATATCCATATTACCCGGGCACAGGAGCCAAGACGGAGATAGGATCTGACGCCGGGGAGGGGACGGTGCTCAACGTACCCTTGCCGCCCGGCGTGGGGGACAGCGGCTTTGCCAGGATCGTCGAAGAGTTGGTCTGGCCGCTGGCGGAACGCTTCGGCCCGAGCCTCATCCTGGTCTCGGCCGGCTATGACGGTCATTGGGATGATCCCCTGGCCCACATGAGACTATCGCTGACCGGATACGCCAGTCTCCAGCGCCAGTTGGTCAAGCTTGCCGACCACATCTGCGGTGGGCGGATTCTGTTCACCCTCGAAGGGGGGTATCACCTGAAGGCCCTGGCTTACGGGGTCTTGAACGGGTTTCTCGCGCTCCTCGGTGAGGACTCCGTCGTGGATCCCCTGGGGCCCGCTCCCCACTCGGAGCGACGGATAGACGCGCTGATCGCAGAGTTGAAAGACCTGCATCACCTGAGATGACGTGTTCGAAGCCGAAGGACGATCGTTCGGGCCGATCCAGGGCTTGGCTCCTGAAGTTAAGAGGTTGTTCTTTGGTAGCCTCAGAGAAAACACGGCTTGCACCAGAGGGCGGGCGCGGTGCCGACGAAGGAGATCTTCCTCGCTGCGCTCAGAGTGACAATAAGCCCTCGGGGGGATACCTTGTATATGGAGCGGGCTGCCTGCGGCATTGAGGCGATCGTGAATCCGATGGGGAGGGGTAAGGGGTGAGAGGGGTGACGACTGGGGGGATCCCTCGTCGCTCTCGCTCCTCGGGACGACGGGCCGCCGATGCCGGGCGCCTGGTTTCTTCGGTAGAGTGCTGAGCGGCGTGGACGCGCGAGCTCGGGAATGGGAAGTTTCCCAACCGATCGAAACCCGCCCGTGGCTGATGCCTCAGCCGAACGTCGAACTGGCAGCGAATGGGTATCTCGATCAGCGACGGAAGCGATACCCGGCAGCAGGTCGTCCATCTGCCAGCGCTAAGACACGAGTCACTGGATTAGAGTGGCCAGACAACGATACGTCAGCAGCCTGGAGGTAGAGCTATGAACGAGATTTCCCTCGCCGAATACCGGCAGCAGATCATGGACGCTATCGACGATGGACGGTATACGGAAGCCGTCGCTGACGGAAGGCACATACTGCAGCACTATCCCAAGGACGTGCACGCCTATTGGCTGCTCGGTAGAGCGATGTTCGAGGCAGGTCAGGACGAGCATGCCGCCGACATGTTCAGACGTGTACTGAGCGTCGACCCCGACCGGATGCTTGCTTGGGTGGGATTGAGCGAGCTGGCCGAGCGGCAAAGTGATCTGGATGCTGCCATTCGGTACCTGGAACGCGCCTTTGAGCTCGCCACGGACAACGACGGGATCGCAGGCCATCTGCGCCACCTGTACGATGAGTGGGAGGGCCACGATCCCAAACGGCTGCAGCTCACCGGGGGAGCCCTGGCGCGGCTCTATCTGCGCGGCGATCTCCTCTCGCGGGCCATAGCAGAACTGCGGGGATTGCTCGAGGAACACCCCGATCGGGTGGATCTACGGATGACGCTGGCCGAAGCGTTGTGGCGGCGCGGCGATCGAATGCAGGCCGCCCAGGCGTGTCAGGAGATTCTTGGGCTGCAACCGTTCAACCTCACAGCCAATCTGATCTTGGGCGAGATATGGGCCAGTGATGGACGCGCTGAGGGTAAGCGCTACCTGGAGCGGGCCGAGGAGCTGGATCCGGAGAATGAAGCAGCCCAGGAGCTATTCGGCCCCAGCTCCCCGCTCCCTCCCAGGGACCCTCAGATCACACCAGCCGACTACCATGCCACTGTCGAGCC
>SKQX01000219.1 GCA_007118795.1 Thermoflexales bacterium
CACTACCATCCCCTGATCCGGGACGTCGATGTGACGGTCATCGGTGTCTGGGAGAGCCAGGGGGAGATCGTCGGTGTCGTCCACCCGGAGCACTACACGGGGATCGCGTATCTAGAGATCGACCCTGAGCACACATCGCTAAAGGAAGAGATGGTGCGGTACGCTGAAAGGCACCTGAGCACCGGGCAAGATGGGGTGAGAACCCTCCGGGTCTACGTCAACGACGGAGACGAGGAGCTGAGAGGTCTGGTTGAGGAGAGGGGATACAGGGAGGCGGGTGACAGTGAGCCCATGTCCCGGCTGGTGATCCCCGATCCCTTCCCGGCGATCTCACTGCCGGGGGGGTTCCGTCTGACGAGCCTCGCGGAGGAGAATGACCTGCGAAAGGTGGACCGGGTTCTGTACCGCGGATTTGACCACGGAAAGGAACCACCGGGAGACGGGATGGCGGATCGGGCCTTTATGCAGTCAGCTCCCAACTTCCGAAAGGACTTGAACGTCGTCGTAGCAGCGCCCGATGGGCAGTTCGTCTCGTACTGTGGGATGTGGATGGAGAGTGTGCACCAGCTGGCCTACGTCGAGCCGGTGGCCACGGATCCAGACTGCCGTCGCCAGGGGCTGGGTCGGGCAGCTGTTCTGGAGGGCGTGCGGCGCTGCGGCGCTCTGGGGGCTCTTGTCGCGTGGGTAGGGAGCGCCCAGCCTTTCTACAAGTCGCTGGGTTTTGAGCCAGTCTACCATCGGTCCGCCTGGCAGCGGACGTGGAAAGAGTGATAGGGCGCCCGCGTGGGCCGACTCGACGGGCATCGCTAACGGCCCGGTGGGGGGGAGTTCAGGGACTCTCGCCGGAGCGAGCCGTCTTGAAACTCGTCTCGCCTATGGGATCATTCGACATTGGGGGGCGCTAGCGCCCCCCAATGTTCGGCGGTTCGCAGTGCTCGCGAACCGATATCTATCGTTTGAAGGGAGGCGGGACTCGGCCTGGCCCCTCGGCCGCCGAGTCCCGTCCATGGATTCCCGTTAGTTCCCCGTCGCGGCCAACCTTCGTCGAAGCGCCCGACTCACCAGTAGTAGAAGCGCCCCTGCTGCGATCAGCAGCGGCCCGAAGGCCGATCCACCGCCGCTTCCGGTCTCCGGGAGCAGAACCGGTTCCGGGGTCGGCGTCACTTCCGGATCTGGTTCCGGGGTGGGTGTCGCCTCGGGGGCTGGCGCCGGAGTGTCTGTCGCCTCTGGGGCCGGATCTGGTGTCGGTGTCTCCGGCGCTGGCGTGGGCGTTACCTCCGGATCGGGCTCATCGGTGGGCGTCGCTGTGGGTGTCGGCGACGGTGCCGGGTCCGGCGTGCCCGTGGCCGTAGGCGTAGACGTTGGTGTGGGCTCATCGGTGGGCGTGGCCGTGGGCGTCGGCGAAGGTGCGAACTCCGGCGTACCCGTCGGGGTGGGTGTATTGGTCGGTGTTGGGCTTGGCCCCTCCGTTGGCGTTGCTGTTGGGGTGGGTGTATTGGTCGGTGTTGGGCTTGGCCCCTCCGTTGGCGTTGCCGTCGGGCTGGGCGTGTTCGTCGGTGTTGGGCTTGGCCCCTCCGTTGGCGTTGCTGTCGGTGTAGGTGTGTTTGTCGGAGTAGCCGTTGGTGTGTTAGTTGGTGTGGCTGTGGGCGTGTTGGTCGCTGTCGGCGTTGGTGTGTTAGTCGGTGTCGCCGTGGGCGTGCTGGTCGGTGTGGCAGTGGGTGTGTTGGTCGGCGTCGGTGATGGAGTTTCCTGGGGGGGGCAGTAGTCGGATAGGGTCAGTACCGAACCTGATCCCAGCGTTCCCGAGTAGTATACAACTGCCGTGAGTAGGATGCTTCCGTTGTCCTTGACATCGAAATACGGGGTGAAGAACTCAACCACGGGGCCGTACTTCGTTGGGCCGTAGGTTCCGGATCCAGAACCGCCGAGCGCAAGTTCCGCTTCGGTAACGCCCCCTGCTTGGGTTAGGATCCAGTGCATCCACCCGGCCTCTGTACGTTCTGGGCTGTCGCCAAGCTTCTCGCATGCTTCCGAATCTGCCCCCTGGCCATCCCAGATCTTCTGACCATCCCAATCACTCGCAGCCCCAACTCCGGAGCCCATCCAGCCGACGGCGACCAAGTTGACCGCCAGGCCAACTACCATTGCGACGAATAGCGGGATACGATAAGGTGTTGGTTTGCTACGTTTCATATTGACACTCTCCTCACTTCAAGTACTTCAGTCGATTATTGCTGATAGATAGATCTAGGCGACCAGCTCGAGGGCCCGCCCGACCCGGTGGGCCAGGTCCTGCGGCGCGAATGGTTTCGTGACGTAGTCCGCCACGCCGGTTAGGTCCATCCCCTGGCTCTCGACCCATTGGGGGTCGAGCACGGTGAGGACCACCACGGGAATCTCCCTGGTCGCCTCATTCTCCTGCATTCGCTGGTACACCTCCCAACCGTCGACGCCGGGCATCATCAGGTCGAGGAGGACCAGGTCCGGTTTCGTCCGCTCTACGGCCTCCAGCCCTTCGAGGCCGCCCAGCGCTGTGATCAGGTTGATGTCGTAACGGGCCAGGGTGAGCTGGATCAGGCTGAGCATATCGATCTCGTCCTCGATACAGACCACGGTCTTCTCCCTCCCGGTCTCTGCGCCCTCACTCTCCGCCTCGGGCTCTTGGGTCAACAGGTCCACCAGAAGCGGCACCAATCGCCGTCGTACGTCCTGGATCTCCAGACAGACTCTGGCCCCGGCCACCGTCGTCGCCTCCCGATCGGCATCGGAAGCATCCATGGTGAGCGCCACAATCGCTGCCTCTGGAGCGGCGTCGCTAAGCCGACGAATCACCGCCAGGCCCTCTTGCTTGGGGGGGGCTACATCGACGAGAATGACGTCGGGTGCGCTCGCGCCAGCCAGGTCGACGGCCGCCCCATTCCCCTCGGAGCAGAGGATTGGGCAATCGGGTAGGGTTCGAGTCAGCCAGTGTCTCAGGGACTGGCGGATGGCCTCGTCCTCCTCCACGACGAGAATGGAAACTTCGGTCAGGACATCGCTCCCGCGGACCGCATCGACGGGCGCGTCCAACGGCTCCTCCACTCCTCGAGTGAGGGACGGTTCTTCACCCCCGGCCAGGACCCGACGGTCATTCTCGGTTCGCTCCTCCAGGAAGCCCGTCAAAGACTCCAAATCTGCGAACTTGTACCGTCTATCGCTACGGAGATCCTCCAGACTGAAGCGCCAGCGGGAGGTAGGGTCAGGCGGAAGACTCCTGGTCTCCCAACAGCGCAACACAAACGCGTGATGTCTAGGCATGTCCCTCTTATGTGACATAGTGACTCGGTCAGTCCTTCATCTG
>SKQX01000214.1 GCA_007118795.1 Thermoflexales bacterium
AGCCGGACTCGACGATAAGCATCTCCACTGCCGAGGTGCCCGCACGGGCGCCATCGAGGGCCTCCTCTCGAATCACGTCGGGCGGACTCCCTTCTTTCGCAGCCCGCACGGCGTAGAGCACTGCGAAGGCCCCCGAGACCGCCTCGGGATGGAGATGGGTCATCGAGATGAGCTTCAAGTGGTCACCGTCGCCGACGCCGCCGTATCCCAGGAGGCCCGACCTCATGGCCCCGCCGCAGTTGCTGTGGTCGACGATGACGTTGTAGTAGGTGTTGAGGCTCTGTGCGGCGAACAGATCGGGGTAGTCGGGGCTGTAGCGGGTGGGGTTCTCATCGTAGTGCTCTCGTATCAGACGGCGAAACCGGTGACAGAGCGCAAAAAGCGAGGGGATGGAGATTTCCTCGGGTAGATCGTCCTTCAGCGCCCAGCAAGCGAGGTTCTCCACCAGATCGTCGCTATGACCCTTCTCCACGTCGGTCAGGATCTCCTCTAGGGGCCGTCGCTCGCCGCGCTGATAGTGTGGCCCCGAGGAGCAGGCCAGGTCCCCAAACCAGGTGAACTTGAGGAACTCGCGGGCCTCCGCACTCAGGTCGCCCTTGGAAACGAGGTCCGGTAGAAAACTCACCCTTGCCTCCTCTACTCTGAGCCTTGCCGAGGCTGGGGGACCCGCGCGGGGTTGGCCGCAACGACGAAACAACTCTCCTTACTCCAGGTCACCACGACCTCAGTCCCGGCAGGGTACGCACCTCCGGCCAGAAGGTTTTGCTGCAACGCGACTACCGTGCCCCCGTCGCCGGAGTCGATGACGTAGCTCGTGCTGTTCCCCAGATACGTGACGTGCACGACCGTGCCTTCAAGGCGATTGTGGGCTTCCACATCGCCGGTCGTCAGCCGAACCTTTTCCGGCCGGACAGCTAGGGTCACCTGCTGCCCCAGCGACAAACCGGATCGGGCCGACCCACGGAGAACGGCCCCAGAAGGGGTGGTGACCACGACCCCCTCGTCACCAAGGTCGGTGATCTCGCCCTTGAAGAAGTTCGACTGCCCGATGAAATTGGCCACGAAGTGATTCGTGGGCCTCTCGTACACTTCCGTGGGTGAACCGAGCTGTACAAGCACCCCCTTGTCTATGACGCCTACCCTGTCAGACAGACTAAGGGCTTCCTCCTGGTCGTGGGTGACGAAGATCGTGGTGATCCCCACCTCCCGCTGGATCTGTTTCAGCTCCACCTGCATCTGAGTGCGCAGTTTCTTGTCCAGGGCTCCCAGAGGCTCGTCCAGGAGGAGGACCCGAGGCCTGGTCACGAGGGCACGCACCAGGGCCACGCGCTGTTGCTGGCCGCCGGACAGCTCGTCAGGGCGTCGGTCCTCGAATCCGCGCAGCTGCACCAGGTCCAACATCTCCTCAATGCGTTGATCGATGGCCACCCGATCCAGATTTCGGACTCTGAGCCCAAAAGCGACGTTGTCACGGACGCTCATGTGGGGGAACAGCGCGTAGTTCTGGAAGACGATGCCTACGTCGCGCTTGTATGGAGGCTGATCGTCTATCCGGCGCCCGTCGATGTAGACACGGCCCGCAGTCGGCCGCACAAAGCCAGCAATCAGTCTGAGCATCGTCGTCTTGCCACTTCCGCTGGGGCCAACGAGACAGAAAAACTCACCCTTCTCGATCGCCAGCGAGATGTTCCGTGCAGCGTAGATCTCCCTGTAGCGTTTGGTCACCTTGTCCAGTCTGACGTAGCTCATCGCCGTCTCCAGTCCTCGGGGTCGCCTAGTCGAACCTAACCAGCCGGTCAGCCATCAGAACCATGATCATGGAGACAGCAAACGTGATGGTGGCAATGGCGTTGATCTCCGGCGTGAATCCCTTCCTGATCGCCGAGTAGATCTCGACGGGAAGTGTGGAGACTCCCGGCGGGGCCAGAAAGTAGGAGATGGCGAAGTTGTCGAACGACACCGTGAAGCTGAAGAGGGCTGCCGCCAGGACTCCGGGCAGCATCAGAGGAAACGTGATCCTCAAGAAGGTGATCACTGGATTCGCACCTAGGCTCATA
This sequence comes from Thermoflexales bacterium, assembly GCA_007118795.1. GTDB lineage: Bacteria > Chloroflexota > Anaerolineae > B4-G1 > B4-G1 > SKLM01. Next base: position 2,058 of record SKQX01000214.1, read on the forward strand.
GCGGCTTCCTCCAGCGAGGAATCGGATCCAGCCAGGCGAGCCGTGATGACCAGGATAGCGTAAGGCAGAGACACGGCGACGTGCGCCACGTACATGCTGGATAGACTCCGTCCCAGACCAAGGAGCTGGAAGAAAAGCAGCATAGAGACTGCTAAGATGAGCCACGGGATGGCGATGGGGGGCACGAGCAGTACACTCAGCACTTTCTTTGCCTTGAACTGGTATCGAGCGAGCGCCAGCGAGGCGGAGGTGCCGATGACCGTCGCGGTGGCCATGTTGGCGAGCGCTAGGACGATGCTGTTGCCTGTAGCCTGAATCAAACGCTTGTTGTTCATCAAGGCGCGGAACCAGCGCAGATCCAACTGGATGGGCAGGGCGTACAGGGGTGAGCGGTTGAAAGACATGGCCATCATCGCCAGGACTGGCGCGTACAGGAACACCAGGAAAGCGAGCAGGTAGATGTACGTCAGGAGCGGCCCTATCCTATTCTTCATAGCTCCATTCCCCCGGATAGAACTCCGGACATCTTCAACAAACCCGAGAAGATGAGGAGAATCGACGCAGAGATGGCCAGCACGACGAAAGCCAGTGCCGCACCGAAGGGCCAGTTGAACACGGAGATGAACTGATCCTCGATGATCGTTCCAATGACAGTACCAGCGACCCCTCCCAGGACACGGGGCTCCATGAAAGAGCCAGTGGCCGGAATGAAGGTGAGCACCCCGCCGGCGATAACTCCTGGCAAGCTCAACGGCAGCACCACCTGGAGAAAGGCCTGGAAGCGATTGGCTCCCAGACTCTGCGCCGCCTCGATCAGCGAATCGTCAATGTTATCGAGGGAGACGTAGATGGTCAGGACCACGTAGGGCACGTAGGCGTGTATCAAGCCGACGATGATGGCCGGGAAACTGAAGAGGATCGACAGACCCGGGCTGGGAAGCCGGAGCGCCTTGAGTAGCTGGTTGATGACGCCGTTCTCGCCCAGGACGATGACCCAGGAATACGCTCGAATCAGAGAGCTGCTCCAGAAGGGGACGATCACCAGCAGGAAGAGCCCCGCCCTCCAGCGACCCGGCACCACCCTCGCCAGGCCATACGCCACCGGATAGCCGACGACCAGTCCCCCTACGGTGACCAGGAGCCCCATCTGGATCGCCTTGAGGGTCAACCGCAGATAGACCGGCCTGGACAGAAACCTGCCGTAGTTCTCGAGGGTGAAGCGGGGTTCCCGCTGACCGAGGGGCACGTCGCTAAGGAAGCTGAAGACGAGCAT
>SKQX01000079.1 GCA_007118795.1 Thermoflexales bacterium
CCGACAGCGGAGGGCCTGGGTGCTGCCGTACTCCACGCACCGCTGGCGCGGGCCTGCCGACCATTACTCGCGGCCGGACGCGGGTCACAGACCCGCTGGGAGCTAGCGGTGAACGGGCCTGCTGGGAGCAAGGGGTGAGCTGAAGGGCGCTGGTCGCGGATCTGCTGTGAGCTTGGGGTGAGCCGAGGCACGCGGATCACACGCCCGCTTGCCCACCGGCTCGGAGGGGTCTGCGACCCCGACTTCCCACCAGAGCCCCTCGCCACCACCACCCACCTCCGCTCACCACAGCCTAACCCAGCCCCAAACCCTCCGCTCCGAACCTCACGCCTCAGAGGCCTCTCCCACCCCGACTCTCGAATCCGCTCAGCTCCGAGGGGTCTCCGACCCCGACCCTCGAAATCGCTTGGCTCAGAGGGGTCGGCGACCCCGACGTCCCGCCAGAGCCCCCCGCCACCACCACCCCACTCCGCCAACCCACCTCCGCTCACCCAGTCCCGCCCAGGCTGAAGCCCGGACACCCTCCGGTCTTTTCTTGACACCGCCACTGTTTCCCGTATACTAGCCGTGACCGCCAAAGAGACCCCCGATGGGCTCAACGCGTCGGTCCGACCAAGGAGGGACCCGTGCCGTCAACCCAGGATTCACCGGCCGTTTTAGAGTTACGGGGCATCACCAAGGCCTTCCCCGGCGTGCTGGCCAACGACCACATCGACCTGTCCCTCCAAGAGGGCGAGATCCACGCCCTCCTGGGAGAGAACGGGGCCGGCAAAACCACCTTGATGAACGTCCTCTACGGCCTCTACAGCCAGGATGACGGGGAAATCTACATCCGCGGCGAGCGCGTGGAGATCGAAGATCCCAACGACGCCATCGCTCGGGGCATCGGGATGGTCCACCAGCACTTCATGCTCGTCCCGGTGCTGACCGTGACGGAGAACGTCATCCTGGGCGTTGAGCCCACCCGCAGCAGGATCTTCCTCGATCGCCGGACGGCGGCTCAGCGCGTCCGCGAGATCTCGCAGCAGCACGGCCTGAGGGTCGATCCCGACGCCACCATCCAGAATCTCTCCGTCGGCGTGCAGCAGCGGGTGGAGATCATCAAGCTCCTCTACCGCGAGGCGGACATCCTCATCCTCGACGAGCCCACCGCGGTCCTGACGCCTCAGGAAGTCGATGATCTCTTTGCCATCATCAGATCCCTGGCCGACCAGGGCAAGAGCGTCATCTTCATCACCCACAAGCTGAATGAGGTCATGGACATCGCGGACCGCATCACCGTCCTCCGGAACGGGCGCGTGGTGGGCACAACCACCCCGGAGGAGTCGGATCAGGCGGAGCTGGCTGCCATGATGGTCGGCCGCGACGTGGTCCTGCGGGTGGAAAAGGAGCCGGCCCGGCCCGCCGAGCCCGTGTTGGCTGTGGACGACCTCCAGGTCATGGATGATCGGGGAAACATGGCCGTCGCGGGGGTGTCATTCGAGGTGCGTGCCGGCGAGGTGCTGGGCGTGGCCGGGGTTCAGGGGAACGGCCAGACCGAGCTGGTGGAGGCGCTGACCGGTCTCCGCGCCACCGAGGCCGGCCGGGTGGAGATCCTGGGAAAGCGAGTCACCGGCGCCTCGCCGCGCCGAGTTCTGGAGCAAGGGGTGGCCCACGTGCCCGAGGACCGCCAGAGAGACGGGCTCGTCCTCAGTTTCCCCGTCGCCAGCAACCTGGTCCTGAACACCTACTACGTGAAACCCTTCGCCCGCTTCGTGATCCTCAACCAGGAGAGGATTTTGGCCGAGGCCGAGGTTCGGGCCCGGCGATTTGACGTTCGCACCCCCAGCGTGTTGACCCCTGTGGCGAATCTCTCAGGCGGCAATCAGCAGAAGGTCATCGTCGCCCGCGAGTTTTCGCGCCCCATCAGGCTTCTCATCGCCTCTCAGCCCACCCGGGGCCTCGACGTCGGCTCCATCGAGTATATCCACCGGCGGATCATCGAGAAGCGTGACGAAGGGACGGCTGTCCTCCTGGTCTCACCGGAGCTGGACGAGGTGATGAGTCTGTCCGACCGCATCGCCGTCATGTATGAGGGGCAGATCGTCGACATCATGCCCGCGGAGAAGACGACCCGGGAGGAGGTCGGGCTCCTCATGGCCGGGGTCAAGGGCGGTGGAAAGGAGAGTGCCGGTGCAACAGTCGCCTGATGCGCTACGAGTGGGACTGGTCAACGACCTGGGCCCGATAGACGACGGTTCCTTCAACCAGTATGCCCACGAGGGGCTGACCCGGGCGGCCCAGGAGCACGGGCTCGACGCCATCGTCATCGAGACCGAGGCCCCGGAGGCCTACGTCGAGAACCTGCGTTCGGCGGTGGAGAGGGGCTGCGACCTCATCGTCACCATCGGCTCGCGCACCGGTCCCCAGATCGAGCGGTTCGCCGTCCGCCATCCTCAGGTCCGTTTCGTCGCGGTTGACCACGAGCCAGCCGAGGAGAGCCAAAACGTCACCGGGCTCCTCTTCGCCGAGGATCAGGCCGCCTTCCTGGCCGGAGCCCTGGCGGGTTTGATGACGGAGGATAACCGGGTGGGGTTCGTCGGAGGGCCAGACGTGCGCCCCGTGCGCAGGTTCCACCGGGGCTTCGAGCACGGATTGGACTGCACCAACAGCCGCGCGAAGCTCCTGGAAACCGTCGTCGACTCCTTCGCCGACCTCGAGGCGGGAGCGGAGGCGGGCCGCCAACTCGTAGACCGCGGGGCGGACGTCGTTTTCGCCGCCGCCGGACTGAGCGGCGATGGGGCCCTGCTGGCGGCGGCTCAGGACGGAGCATGGGTCATCGGCGTCGATAAGGATCAGTGGATGACCACCTTCCAGGAGGGGAAGGTGGAGGGCTCCGAGCGACTGCTCACCAGCGCCGTGAAGCACGTCGATCGCGCTGTCTACGACGCCGTCACCAGGGCTGTCGAGGGCGAACTGCGCGGCGGCATCCTCCGCTTCCACCTGCGGAACCACGGCGTCGGCCTGGCTCCCTACCACCAAGCCGACGGCGAGATCCCGTCGGAGGTCAAGGGACGCATCCAGGAGATCGCCGACAGGCTGCGCAGTGGTGAGATTCGCACCTACGTCGGGCCCGATGGAGAGGATCTACGGGAGAGCTTCACCGGTCGCATCACGGCCTGGAACTGGCACGCCGTCCTTATGCCGCTCCTGGCCGTCCTCAGTGCCTTGATCATCGGCGCGTTCTTCATCGGCACCTTCGACCCCGTCGTATGGGACGCCTTTGAGCGCGGTATCGGCCTCGGCGCCTTTGCCGTGTGGCGCTCCGTCAGTCGCGCCTACATCGCCCTCTTTGAGGGCGCCTTCGGCAGCCCGGCGCGGATCGTCCAGGGTGTACAGCTCTATATGGCGACGGGGAATCCAGGTCAGCTGGTCAGAGCCATCCGGCCTCTGACCGAGACCGTCCGCATCAGCACGCCCTACGTCTTCGCCGGTCTGGCGGTGGCCCTCGGGTTCCAGTGCGGCCTTTTCAACATTGGCGCCGAGGGGCAGTACTTCATCGGCGGCCTGGCGACCGTCTTTGTCGGATACGCCATCACTGGCCTCCCCTGGTTCATCCACCTCCCCCTGGCGATGCTGGCGGGGTTTGTTGGCGGCGCCATCTGGGCCGGCATCTCCGGCTTCCTGAAGGCGGAGACCGGGGCCCATGAGGTGATCACCACGATCATGCTCAACTTCATCGCCTTCCGCCTGTCCGACTACATGCTCCAGGTCGGAGGGCCCATGGCGGCGCCCGGTGCCCGCCCCGTAAGCCCGAGGATCATGCCCAGCGCGGAGCTGCCTCAATTCTTCCCGGCCAACCCGGCCATCAACGTCAACGCCGGCATCTTTGTCGCGCTGGCCGCCGCTGCCTTCGTCTTCTGGTTGCTTTTCAAGACCACCATCGGTTTCGAGATTCGCACCGTCGGGGCCAGCCCCCGGGCCGCCCGCACGGCCGGCATGAGCGTCACCAGGAATTTCATCCTGGCGATGGCCATCAGTGGGGGGCTGGCGGGTATGGCCGCGGTCCACGATATCCTGGGCGTGATCCGCTTCATGCCCAATGCCTTCCATTCCGGCTACGGCTTCGACGCCATTGCCCTGGCCCTGCTGGGCAAGAGCCATCCGGTGGGGGTGGTGCTGGCGTCCTTCCTGTTCGGCGCCCTGAGAGCGGGCGCCCAGCGCATGCAGGCCCCGCCAGCCCGGGTGCCCATCGACATCATCTCCATCGTCCAGGCCCTGGTCATCATCTTTGTCGCCGCCCCGGAGCTCATCCGGCTCGTCTACCGCATCCGGGAACCGGAGGAGGAGCGAAAGGCCGTCTTCACGCGCGGGTGGGGACAGACGTAGATCAACTTGCTGCCCTGCGTCGGCGGCCGGCAGGGAGACGGGTCATAGCACAGCAGAGCAGGCCGGGCACGGCGGAGCGAGGCGGAGAGGGATCAAGATTGGTTATGATCAGCGTAGAGCACCGGGAAACGACAGAGGATAGGAGGCTCTTGTGACAGCGATCGCGGAACGCATCGGAGCTCGCCATGGGACATCCCGGGCCCGGACCATCACCTACGGCATCCTCTTTCTGGTCACCGGTCTGGCCATCGTCCTCTTCTTCGCGCGCACCACGGGACCCGATCAGATCAGTACGTTCGACCTCACGGTCAGAACGGATCCTCCTCTGCTGCTGGTGCCCGAAGTCGCCCTCCCCACCCGGCTGGCACTGCTTGTACTTGCCGCGATCTCCGCATTGGCCGGCGTGTGGCAGCTGGCCGTCGGCTTCCGCCGCGCAAACTGGGCCCTGGGGAGCGTCGCCCTGGTCTTCATCGTAGCCTTCCTGACCTGGGCCACGCGCGACAGCTCCCTCAACGTCGTCAGCTTGCTCCGCACCGCCTTCCTCCGCTCGGTGCCCCTGGCCCTGGCAGCCCTCTCCGGTGTGCTCTGCGAGCGCAGCGCCGTCATCAACATCTCCATCGAGGGGATGATGCTCATGGGCGCCTTCGTGGGCGCGATCATGGGCAGCCTGGCGCTGAACGTCCTGGGCTGGTCCTTCGCCGTCTCCCAGGGTTTGGGACTCCTCAGCGCCCTTGGCTCGGGCGCCCTTCTCGGGCTTCTGCTGGCCGTCCTATCCGTCCGCTTCAAGGTCGACCAAATCATCGCCGGCACGGCCATTAACATCCTGGCCACCGGGGTCACCAGCTTCTTCAGCGCCCGGATCCTGTCCCAGTTCCGTTTTCTCAATAACCCGGGTATCATCCCGCCCTTCTCCATCCCCGTCCTGTCGGCCATTCCCATCATCGGCCCGGTCTTCTTCGAGCACAGCGTCCTGGTCTACGTAATGATGCTCCTTCTCATCGGCATCCACGTCATGCTCTGGTACACCGTGTGGGGTCTGCGCACGCGTTCCGTCGGAGAGCACCCGCGGGCGGCGGATACGCTGGGGATCGACGTCTTCCGGAATCGGTACATCAACGTGACGGCCGGAGGGATGGTGGCGGCGTTGGGCGGCGCCTTTCTGGTTCTGGCCTCCGTGGGTCGTTTCGACCGGCTGATGACGGCGGGTAAGGGCTTCATCGGCCTGGCGGCCATGATCTTCGGCAATTGGACGCCCTTCGGGGCCTTCGGCGCCGCGACCATCTTCGGCTTCGCCGACGCTCTTCAGACCCGGCTAGCCATCCTCCGAGTCCCCATCCCCTCCCAGTTCCTGCTCATGACCCCCTACATCGTGACCATCATCGTCCTGGCGGGCGTCGTCGGGGAGGCGAACCCGCCAGCGGCCGACGGGCAGGCCTACGAGAAGGAGTAGGGTTGGTGGGTTGGGAACTGGTAGACTGGGGATTGGTAGACTGGTAGATTGGGGAATGGTAGATTGGAAGATTGGGGAGAGGGTGAGGGGCCGTCTCGGTACCACTGTCGTCTTCGCCCGCAACTCAACTCTCACGCAGCCAACGCACCGCCGTATCCCCTCTCCCCTCGGGGGAGAGGGTGAGGGGCCGTCTCGGTAGCACTGTCGTCTTCGCCTGCAGCTCAACTCTCACGCAGCGGCCATAATGACGAGGAATCTCGCCGAAGCTGGCCGGTAGCAACTCACAGGTGGGCCTTCTTCGGCCGTCCACCAAGCTCTGATTGTCCATGTGCGGTTGTGAGGCGAGCCGAGCATGGCTTAGCCGAGCGGCATGGCCGATTCGGGGATGGAGTGCGGACCGATAGGGCTCAGGGGGGCGCGAAGGGGGCCGGATCCGTCGGCTTCTGCCCCGGCTCGATGACGAAGTACTCACTCCAGACGTAGTAGCGCAGCGGCAGAATCAACCTCTGGGCCAGGTCGGCGATGCCCCCATACCCCCCTCCCAGGTACCAGATGGCCACCCCCTGCACCTCCGGGTAGGCCGCGTACAGCGCCGCCGCCCAGGCGATGTCCTTCATAGCCTGATCCACCGGCGGCACTCGCTGGTAGGTCCATCCCCACTCGGTGATCAACACCGTCGGTCGCCCGATCCCTCGTGCGTCACAGATCTGGAACAGGATCTGGAAGCGGCCGACGTGCCAAGGATAGAGGAAAGCGATGTCATCGACCTTGTAGCTATACTCGTGGAGCGCTACAGCGAGCTGGTCCGGATGCTGGGCGGCCAGCCGCAGGAAAGCCAACATCCCCGGCGTCTGCCAGTCCTCCGGCTCGGGCTCCCCCGAACTCCAGCCGAAGGCCGCAAACCGGTACCCGTCCCGCAGGGCCAACTCAGCCGTCCGGTGGGCGAAACGGCCCAGCCAGTCCGCCCGTCCCTTGTCAGGCTCGTTGATCACCTCCAGCCAGGTCCTCCGGTCGAAATCCAGCGGCAGCGCGGCCATCACCCGCTCCCAGTGCTCCTCCGCCGCCTGCCGCGCCGGCAGATCGTAGTCCGGCAGCTCCAGATCCCCGCCGGTCAGCCGGAAGATCGTCAGGTGATCGGGGCTCTTCCGCAGCGCCTGGACGATCACCCCATAGTCGTCCACCGACTTGATCACCCCCGGCACCCCGACCTCGGCCAGCGCCCGCAGGTAATCCTCCAACCCGCGCGCGTTCCCCCCTGGCCCCGTGTGGAAGCCGATTTTGACGTGGGCCAGATCCTTCCCCTCAGCCTGCAGCTCCTCGCGGACGGCGGCGAAGTCCACCGGTTCAGGCGTGGGGGTGGGGGTCGGCGGTGGCGTCACGACCAACGGCGTGGGGGTAACCCGCGGGGAGTGGGTGATGAGGGGCAGATGGAGCTCCTCCTCGGCGTCCAGGGGCCGCGGCGTCCCGGTCGCAGGGGGCGTGGGCGTCACGGTCGCCTCGACGCGGGAGTCCGCCGTCGGGGTGGCGACAGGGGACTGAACCGGACGCATGGGCGACCACAGGGCAAAGTAGAGGGCAATGCACAATCCGGCAAACAGGGCCAGGCCGACAACGGCGCCGACACCAGCGACGATGGGCTCGGCCGAGATCCGGTCTCGAATACGGGCGATCAATCTCTCCAGCGGTCTCTCCTTCTCGACGGGCGGACGTTGGCACGTCCTGCCCCTGTTCGCACCGGGGCACGAGCTTCTAGCCCCGGTCTTGCAGGTGGCGCGGGCATCAGGAGGGGCGCGGCATCCGGGCTACGGGAAGAGGCTCACGATCCACGCCAGTAGCGTGTTGCGCGCTCCCCTGAACGGCTGTGATACCCCTGCCAGGAACTGCTCCACCCCCGGCGGGAGCCGCCACAGACCCACGGCCCATCCCGCCAGGGCGATCAGTACGAACACGCCGGCCAGCCGGACGAACAAGCTCGGGCGCCGGAGGAAGAAGACGAAGAAAACCACAATGGCCGCGCCCAAGAGAACATAGGAGGGAATAGGTGACATGGATTCCTCCTTGCCATCTCGTGCTGCGCTCCCAAGGTCTGATGTCGCACGATGGTACTAATCTCACGCGCCGTATTCTACCACGATAAGCCCAAGAGGGAAAACGCCGCTCCCATCGCGGATCCGGGGCCTGTCCCGCTGGCGACCGTCGGAAGATGGGTGATGAAGACCTGGAGGCAACCGGGATGCTGGGGATAGTGAGGGACGGTCACCTCAACCACGCGCCCAAGGTGCCCGGCAATGGGGTTGAGCTACCACCGAGCCAAGACCGACGCCTGCCCCCGGCCTTGTGACATCCATGGGACTCTGCGAGGTGCCCGTCACGTCCACGATCAGCGCTCGAACCCACAGGATTTTAGCACTTTCGCGCGCATATGGGCCTTGCAACGGAATGCTGAATTAAGCCGGTTCGGTCAAGCGGCAGATTTCGCTTCAAGGGCTTCGGGAACCCATTCGCCGGCCGGTTTCCGCACGATCCCACGAGCGCGAAATGGTAAGCACCCTATGGGATGGAGCATCATGAAACCCGGCTCAAACTCAAAACAGCACTTGACATACTCCCACATGGTGTGATATACTGGGCCGGAGGCGAAAATCCCTAGCGGGAACAAAGCTCTTTTCATTGCACAAGGTCATCGTTACATCGCAGCCAGCAACGTCGCCTCGATGCATGCCGATCCCCGTCTCGGGTCAATCCCAGGCGGGGTCGGCATGTCCTCTTTTTTGACTCATCCATGGTCCCAGCTTGGTGAGCCAAGCCGGAGTTCCTGCTCGTGGTCAGCCCCTCAGCCGAGCGGAGGGCCGTTGAGGCGCTTAGGGAGAAAGATGGGGGTGAGGTAGGCTGCTGGCGGCGCCGGATCAGGATAGGACGCAGATTACCGCTGATCTCCGCAGATTTTCTGAGCGGCTGCGCAGTCTGCCGGCTGCCTGCGGCAGCGGACGGATCACAGACCCGCCCGGATCAAGACATGCGCCCGGAGCGGGTCGTATGCAGCCGTACGGAGCTCGGAGGAGTCTGCGATCCCGACTTCGCGGCAGAACCGCCTGGCACCTGGAATACCCACCGCACTCCCCGTTCGTCAAGCTATCAATCAGTCAGCCAGTGCGCGGCCAGGGCCGCGTAGAAGCGCGCCGCCTGACTCAAGGCCTCCGTGCTGACCCACTCGTCCGTCTGGTGCGCCTGGCCGACCTCCCCGGGACCCAGCAGGATCACGGGAAGCCCTGTGCCCGGCCCCAGCACCGACCCGTCGGTGTAGTAGGGCGCACCCCGGACCATCATCCTGCGGCCCCAGAGCGCCCGCCCCACCTTCTGCGCTGTTTCGACGAACGGGTGATCTGCCGGCGTCGATAGGCCGGCCCTGTCGTTTAACACCTCCAGGACGGCCGGGGCCTCTCCGTCGGCGCTCCCGAGGTTGCGCAGGATCCCCTCCAGCTGAGCCAGCACGGAACCGTGGCTCTGCTGAGGCAGCGTACGAATGTCCACGGTCAGCTCGCACCGGTCGGGGACCATGTTCGTCTTGGTGCCGCCCAGAATCGTCGCCACGTTCAGGGTCGGCCTCCCCAGCAGCGGGTGGGGCGGCGCGTCCCACTCCACGGCCACCATGTCGCGGATCACATCCGCCATCCGCAGAATAGCGTTGACGCCCAGGTCTGGCCGAGCGCCGTGCGCCGCGCGCCCCTGCGTCTCGACGCGCAGCCACAGGGCCCCCTTGTGGGCGATACAGAGCTCCACACCCGTGGGCTCCGGGATGGCGATGGCACCAACCCCCTCCAACCACCCCTTCTCCAGTAGCGCCTGGGCTCCCCGGCAGTCGACCTCCTCTCCGACGGTCCCGGCGACGAGCAGGTTGCCCGGGAGCTCCAGTCCACTGCGAGCCAGCGCTCCGGCGGCGAACACCATCGCTGCCAGGCCCCCTTTCATATCCGCCGCCCCGCGCCCGTAAATCCGTCCGTCCTCCAGCCTGCCGCCCAGCGGGTCGTGGCTCCAGGGCCCATCCCCCGGTGGGACGGTGTCGAGGTGGCCTGCCAACAGCAGACCCCCCTGCCCCGCCCCGCCGCCGCGCAGCCGTCCCGTCACATTGTGCCTCGACGGCCCCAGCGGATCGATCTCCACCTCGAGCCCGAACCCCTCCAGCTGCTGGGCTACCAGGGCCGCCACGCCGGTCTCGTCGCCGGGAGGATTCCAGCTCTGACAGCGGATCAGAGCCTGGGTGAAAGCCACCAACTGCTGATCGTCTATGGGAAAGCCCGCCTGTTCCAACGTCATCCCGTCATCGCTCCGTACCCGTTTCTCTGTCCCCTCCAGCTCGCGGATCCCGGCAGCCGTCGAGCGGGGGCACGCGCCGCCCGGGACGAGCCCGAGGCCAGCCCGCATCGCCGCTCAGTGCGCTCATCTGCGGGCTGGGTCACCGCTCCGGGAGATCCACGCCCGCGCGCCACCGGATCGCCGAGCACCCAGCCGCGGGCCCTATTCCGCCATCAGCAGCGGCTTACACAGAATCTCGTGGACCCGGAACTTGTCCAGGTTGGCCGAGGAGGCCGGGGTGGCCAGGATGGCCGTGTCGGCCCCGCGGCCCGTCCCCGCCACCAACACGCAGGGTCGGCCGCGCTCCAACACCCCGCCGTCGCACGCCATCATCCCGATCTCCACGCACACCTGGACGCCGTGGCAGAAGGTGCGCAGCACGTCGCCCATCCGCTGCACCGCCGTGCAGCCGTGAAACTTGTCGGTGTGGAAGGGCATGGTGCCGGCGTAGAACTCGTGCCCGGCCCCGCGGATCTCCGGGATCAGCGAGCGGTCGAACCCGTGCTCTTCCACGTAGCCGTACTGCGGCGTCACCACCACCAGGCGTAGTTCGGTCCCCTGGATCCTGTCCATCAGCGCAGAAGCCGTGGCCCCGCTCCGCGACGCGACGACCATCGTGTCGACGCCGCGCTCTAAGGCCGCCTCAACCGCCAGCCGGAGGGTTGCCTCGGTGTTCTCCGGTCCGGTCTCCTCGTGATAGACGACCATCCTCTCCATCGTTCCATCCTCCTGTGTGGTTGTATCCACTTCAAAGGGCGATGTTCGCCCCTGCCAAAAGCCCATCCCAGTCACCCCTGAGAAAGAAGATCCGCCCTGATCCGACCTGATCCGACAACCGCACTTGGGCAGTCAAAGCTCGGTGGACGGCCGAGGAGCGCCCACCTGGGAGTTGTATCTGGTCAGCGACGGCGAGATTCTTCGTCACTGCGTTCGTCAGAATGACAGTGCGGTCGTAGGGCTAAGACCCTGAGCGTCTGGCGCGTCCCCTCTCATCAGACCGATCGCGAGTCTCCGCCCCAACCCGGGCTCGCTGAGCGGCCAAACCTCATTGTACCACCGCTGGGCCGGCGGGAAAGCCCGAGAACCTGGGCACCCCGAGACTCCGGTCGCACCCGCCTCGGACCGCAGCTCCTCAGTCCTTTCAACCCGCCTGATCCATCTTCCCTCTCAATAGTCAGCCAGCCGCGCCCTCGCCCGCGGGTGGGTGGCGGGGACAGCGGGCCCCACCAAGGATTCCACACTTGTCCCCCATCGCTCCCATGCTATACTCTGGCCGGCGTGACCCATCGATCAGGGCCGATCCGGGAGTTCCCGGACGCCAGGCGGCGGAAACGACCATCGATCTCGCCACCTGCCGTGCGCACCGCCGCCATAAGAGAGACCTGACAGGTTTGATGACTGCTACCGCATCTACAGAACGCGCCGCTCTCATAGATGGTTCTGGCCACACATAGCCGTCGCAAACCTGTCAGGTCTTAGAGACTCAGCGAATCGATCACAAAGACCGCGGGTTGGCTGCAGACCTATGGACCAAAGAAGAACCGCATCGCGATCGCCCACGTCGGAGGCGGGTCCGCCGCTATCAACCCTCCAGCACGGATCTTCCCGTGTACCCGGGCTACTCCGAGCTGGGCATCGTCCGTCGGCGGCCGCTGGCCCTCCACAGGGATCATCCACCCAGGAGACCCTTGAAAGACCGCCTTGTCGCAAAGTCCAATAGGGCGTATGCCCCCCTTATGGCCTCTAGAAGGCGCAAGGTAGGGATCAGTCCAGGAATGATGCGCTATTTCCGGAGTGGGTGCCCCACCTGTCTTCCCGGAGAGGGACTTCTTCGGTGGCTTCCTAACGCTTGATCACACCACCCATGGCATCAGATCCCGTCGGCAGCTCATCACCGGTGAACAGGGAACCGCGATCCGCGGGCCTGCTGCGCGACGCCGCCATCGTATCGCTGCTGGGACTGGCCCTCTATGCC
>SKQX01000130.1 GCA_007118795.1 Thermoflexales bacterium
AACCAGCAGGAAGGTGCCCCCCGCCAGCAACTGAGCGCTGTCTCCGTGCTGAGCGAGAAGGGAGATAGCCTCCTCCACACTCGACGGCTCACAGTACTCGAACTGGTGCACCAGCAGGTGTGAGTTCGTCATGTCGTGACCGTGGGTTCCAGGCCCCTGCCTCTCGAGGTCCGTCCTACTCATCCCTCTCCTCCTCGAAGCTCCTCCGCTCGATCCACGCAGCCAGGATCTTCTCCGCGGTGATGGGGAGCTCATAGAAACGAACGCCAATAGCATTATAGATGGCGTTCGCGTAGGCGGCCGCCACCGGGTTCATCGCGGCCTCACCGATTCCCTTGGCACCAAAGGGACCGCTGGGCTCGTAGGTGTCGGCGAAGTGGACCTCGAGATTCTCCACCCGGGGCGCCTCGCCGATAGACGGCGTCTTGGCATCAATCCAATATCCTCCCGATTCGAGGTGGCCCCGATCGTCCCAGTGGGCGTCCTCGTAGAGAGCATACCCCGCCCCCATCGCCAGGCCTCCCTCAAGCTGACCAGCCGCCAGCTTTGGGTTGACCACGGTGCCGCAGTCACTCCCCATAACCGCCCGTTTCGTCTCCACCTGCCCGGTCCACGTGTCGATCTCCACTTCGAGGAAGACCGTGACGTAGGCGGGTGGGCAGTTGGTGGCCCGGTAGCTCTCCACAGCGGCCAGTGTCTTTCGACTCTCCGACCAGCATCGGGTAGCCACCTCCGCCATCGTCATCCGGCGGTCTGGAATCGCCGGGGCATAGACGACGCTCTCGCCCAGATCGTCGTCAAGGGCCAGGGCCAGTGCATCGGGCATGAGCCCAAGGAACTGGGCCGCCATAGCGATGATCTCCTCCCGCACCGTCTCAGCAGCCTTCACCGCCGCCCCGCCGCCGGCGTAGACGCCGCGGGTGGCATGGGTGCACACATCATACACCGTCGAGCACGTCTCGGCGGGCGCCAAGTCCACCTTGTCGAGCGGCGCGCACAGCGCCTCGGCAACCAGTTTCGCCACGGCCTCCAGCGTGCCGCCTCCGTGGTCCATCAGGGCCGTGATCACATCCACCGACCCGTCCGTGTTCACCTTGACCATAGCGCCGGAGAAGTCGATGACATCGCCCGGCTGCGGCGCCCCCGCGCTGGAGGTATGAAAGCCCCGGGCCATCCCGATCCCCCGGCGGAACCGCCCTTCTCTACCAGGCAGGGAGGGAACCGCTTGACGCTCCTCCCACCCGATGGCGGCTGCGCCCAGCCGCAGGAGCTCCGGCACCCCGTCGCTTCTTACGATGGAGCGTACCTGCGGTCCCTGGCCCCAGAACGTGTCCCCCATGCCCACGTAGTTCTTCAGCCGGAGCTCGATCGGGTCCATGTCGAGCTCCATAGCCAACTCGTCAATGAGCGACTCCACCGGGAACGTCACCTGGGGGTTGCCGAAGCCCCGCATCGCACACGACGGTGTCGTGTTGGTGTACAGCGCCGTTCCGCGGTAACGAATAGCCGGAATCCTGTAGAGCGAGACCAACCACCCGGCGCAGACGCCGAGGAACGAGTAGGGCTGGATGTTGTGCGCCCCCGTATCCGCCAACAGGGTCATCTCAGCGCCCAGCAGCGTGCCGTCCTCCCGCGCTGCCAGCTTCAGATCGATGGCCGTCCCGTACCGCGCGTGATCGTGAGCATCCTCCTCGCGCGTCATACTCACCTTGACCGGCCGTCCCGCCTTCAGCGCCAGGGCGGCTGCAATGGGGATCGGCGGGTTCATGTGGATGCTCGACCCGAAGGTGCCCCCGATGGGGACCCGCTTGACGTTGATCTTGCTCAAGGGAATGCCGAAGATCTCCCCCAGGACGATCCGCACATTGTGAATCGACTGAGTCGTGCACCACACCGTCAGACCGCCGTCGGGTTCTGGCCTGCAGACCGCCGTCTTCGGTTCCATCTGCGCATGGTAAACTTTGGGCGTTCTAAAGGTTCCTCTGACCGTCACGTCGGCCTCTGCGAACGCCCGGTCCACATCGCCTTCCACGATCTCGCGCTCGACCGCCACGTTCCCCTGGATCTCCAGGGGCTCACCACCCCAGAGCACCATGTCGTGGATCGGCTCGGCGTCCTCCGCCATGGCCGCGGCGGCATCGCTATAAGCGGGAAGGGGCTCGTAGTCGACCCTGATGGCCCGCACCGCCTGCTCCGCCAGGGCTTCCGTCTCGGCCGCCACAGCGGCGACTGGATCGCCCCGATACCGCACCTTGTCCGCCAGTACATAGAAGTCTTTGTGCAGCACCGCTGGCGTAGTTATGATGCGCTCGTTGTAGCGCACCTGGGGGATGTCGTCGAAGGCGATCACCACCGCCCCCAAAGCCTCCGCATAGGTGGTGTCGATCTGTTTGATGCGCGCGTGGGCGTGGGGGCTGATCAGCACCCGCCCGTGCAACATCCGCGGCAGGCTGACGTCGACTGAATACCGCTCCCGCCCGGTAACCCGCGCCACAGCGTTCTTACGGCGCGATTCAACGCCTACTACACGAAAACCATGATCTGCCATCTGATGCACCTCCCCCATCGACCTCCTGTTGCGACCGCCCGACACGGCCATCCTTCCCACCCAGACACTCTCATTGAGCGCCCTCGACCACACCACCCTCACCGCTCTCAGAAACTCTCACTTGAACCCAACCTGAGCATCTGGGGGCACGACCGCCAGGTGGCCTCGGCACAGCTGCGCACGTTGGTCTTGAGGCCAAGCAGGTCCAGGCTCTATGGGCCAAAGGTGCCCGTAGGGCCCGATCGTGCGAACAATGCCGACGATATCGTCTCGGCAGCAGCCTCACACCGACGAACGTACACTTGAGCCAAGTCCTCGCTGAAGCGAGAGTCCGGCCCGGCCACACCGATCGCCGCCACCACCTCATCGTGCGAGTCCCGAAGGGGGGTCGCCACACCCCAGGCCCCGGGATCGGTCTCGTTGACGCTGATGGCGTACCCGAGCTTACGGATCCTGTTCAGCTCAGATCTGAGCTCGTCGCTGCTGGTGATCGTGTTCTCACACAACCGCGGCAAACCGCACTCTTCGATAATGGCGTCGATCTCGGACTCGGGTAGGTAGGCCATGAGAACCTTCGACGAAGCCCCTGCGTGCGGCGGATGACGGGAACCGACATCCAGAGCGAGTCGCACTGGGTGGTCCGTCTCGAGCTTCTCCAGGCACACCACCTCTCGAGAAGCGTATACGGTCAGAAGCGCCGTCTCACCCGTCGCCGAGACCAGCTCACGCATTGTCGGCCGGACGATCTCCTGCCAAGGGGTACTCTGCTCCGCAAGGTTCCCCCAGATGAACAGGCGATAGCCCAAACGCCAGCGCTTGCTCTCCTTGTCCTGACGCAGGATCCCGTGGGTTTCGAGACTGATTAGAAAGCGGTGCAGAGTGCTCTTCGGCAGCCCGAGGCGCTCGCTCAGCCCGGTCAGGGTCCAGGTTGGTTCCGAAGCTGAGAAGCTTTCGATGATGTCTACCAGACGGTCAACCGTCTTCACCGACGACGTGTTCACAGGCAAAGCGCTCCCATCCTCGTGTGCAAACTACCAGCCATGGAATGTCCCGCCAGGGAGATCCTGCGCCTAACGGCTTCTGGCTCCCGTTCACGCCCCGTCTAGCCGAAATGGCTGTCACGGTCGCGGATGTACTCGAGCTCCTCGCGAACCGCATCCGGTAGCGGCTCGGGCTCGTGCTCATCCATAAGGGCGATGGTTCGTTCGCGGAGCCGGTCGCCCAGACGGCTCCCCCCGGCCTCCATCCACTCGTCGGCCCGCCTTCGGCTGAATAGCGTCGGCTCCCAGAAGTCACGGAAATGGCTCATCGTGTGGCTGGTAGAGAGGAACTCACCACCCGGCCCCACCTCCTGGATCACTTCGAGAGCCAGAGATTCTGGGTCCATCGACATCCCACCCACGAACCGGCGCATCATCCCGATCATCTCGGCAGTGAAGACGATCATCTCCGGCGAGGTCATCAGGCCAGCCTCCAGATAACCCACATCGTGCACCAAATTGCTGCCGCCCAGGAGCGCCACCAACACAGAGAATGCCGCATCTGCTGCAGCTTGCTCATCCATCGCACAGCTATCGGAGTGTCCCGCATAGCCCCACGTGGGCAGCCCGTAGAACCGTCCCATCTCCGCCACGGCGATCCGAGCTAGCTGGAACTCGGGCGCTCCGTACACACTGATCGTGGTTCTCATGTCCAGATGGTGGAGCCCACTGCCATAGAGGAAGGGTGCTCCCGGCTGCTGCAGCTGATGGATCACCAGGCTGGAGAGCAACTCGGCGTTACCCAAGGCCAGCCCACCTGCCAGGGTAGCAGGGGCTGTCCCGCCCATCATCGGCGCCGGCGAGTGTACGATGGGTAGCCTCTGCTCAGCCATGTAAAGGAGCTTCGCTGTGGCTGTCTCGGAGTGTTTGAGGGGAGTCGAAGGCTCGGAATAGAGGAGCAACGTGGGGCTCATCCGCAGGACGTCCACGCCCCCGGCAGCGGCCGACGCCATGGCGACGATGGCTTCACAGTCGGCCCGGCCGTCGCAGACGAAAACGATGGGCTTCGTCGTGTTCTCCAGCATCGTGGCGAACTGCCAACGATAGGGATTATCGGTCAGGAGATCGGAGGGGATGCCCATCGACATACAGAAATCAAGCTCGGGTAGAGCATCGACCAGGCGCACACAGGCTGCCACATCCGGGGTCGTGAACTTGCGCCTCCCACCCGTTCGGGGATCCAGATAGTTGAGGCAGTCAGATCCCGGACCGAAACTGACCTCGCGTCCTTCCAGCGGTGCTCGCACCTCATCGCTTCCGCGACGACAGAGGGCAATACGCGACGGCGCCTGCCTCAGAGCCCACTCCACCAGCCCCGGGGGGAACCGCACCAGACCGGAGCCGGCCCTTTCCCCGAACCCGTGCTCGTCAGTGACCACGGCATCCGAACGGCGCAACAGATGGAGAGCGCCCTCGTGAAAAACGCTCACGCCAGTCCGTCGCAGTATCTCTAGCGATGCCTGGTGTATCGTCTCGCAGTGTCCCCTGCTCAGCATTCGCAGCCGGGGAAGCACCTTCCTGTGTTCTGACATCTTGTCATCTCCTTATGTCGGGCCGCCGCCGGGCGCGTCACCCTGGTGTGGGGTACCGGTTCACATCGACTTAGCTTCAGACGGTGCTGCCGATGAGACGGCCGCCCCAGCCTTGGGCACCCGCTGGTCTAGCCTACGGTCGGCTCCGCTCGCGCGAAGGCCGCGCTAAGAGCCTGCGCCACCAGCACGGGGATAATCTCCAGCCGATATTCCCGGGACGCGCGGAAGGTGCTGGAGCGCGGCTTCGCCTCGCCTGCCGCTAACTCCCCCGCCCTGGCAATGGCCTCCTCGGTGGGCATCCGGCCGGTCAGGAAGGACTCTGCCTCTCGCATACGTTCGGGCCGCGGCCCCACCGGCCCCAGAGCGATAGCGACTCGCTTGATACTTCGGCCCTCCCTGCTCAACTCCGACCTGCCGCTCAAGCCTTCCTCCAGACTGACCGCGACCGCGCAGTTTAGTATAGGCAGCGCCAGGGCCGGTCGGCGTCCGACCCGCCGCCACGCCGTACCCCACGCGGGCTTGGCTTCTGATGCTGAGGAACTCCCCCCGAATCCAGGCGGCGAAAAACGGATGGCGGTGATGAGCTGTCTCGTCGGGTCGACGGCCGAGATGCCCGGACCCTCGAATAGCGACTCCACGGGCCGCCATCTCGCTCCATCCTCGTCCACGATATGCACCTCCGCGTCGAGGGCCACGGCCACGACAGCCCCATCGGCGGCAGGCATCGCCTGCACGATGTTGCCAGCCCAGGTGGCCGCGTTCTGGATCGGAGGCCCTCCCACCGAGGCCGCAGCCTCGACCAGGGCGTGGACGTGCTGCTTGAGAAAAGTATGATTCCGAAGGGAAGTGAACGTCACCGCCGCCCCCACGGTGACGGACCAGGGCCTGGCTTCGCACGCTGGCTTAGCTTCGCACGCTGGCTTAGCTTCGCACGCTTGGGCGACATCGATCCGGTCCAGTCCAGGGATACGGGTGATGTCGACGAGACAGCCCGGCGCGAGCTTCCCTCTTCTGATATCGGGCATGAGATCGGTACCCCCGCCGATGACCCGTGCCCCACCTTGCCTCGCCGCTAGCAACCCGACAGCCTCCTCGACTGACGTTGGGTAGAGGTATTCTCGGCTTAGAGTCGTGCTCTTGGCCATCGGTCAGCTATCCGCCGTCAGGTGACTGAGGACCCGCTCCGGCGTGGCTGGCAACGACCGGATGCGAGCGCCGATAGCCCGGGAGATGGCATTGATGATGGCGGGGGCCGACGGTACGATGGCCGCCTCACCTAGCCCCTTGGCTCCGTAGGGCCCCTCGAAACTGGCGACTTCAACCAACGTCACGTCGATCTCTGGCATGGACATCGCCGTCGGAAGGTAATAGTCGCCAAAACCAGTGCTGGCGCCCGGGACGTACTCCTCCATAAGCGCCGTGCCGATACCCATCACCACCGCGCCCTCGATTTGCCCCCTGGCATCCAGGGGGTTGATGACCCGCCCCACATCGTGGGCCGCCACCACCCGGGGAACCACCACTTCACCCGTCTGGGTGTCGACGATCACCTCGGCGACCTGAGCGCCCGTCACAAACAGGGGGATGTATTCTGGTCTCGTGTCCTCCGGGAATAGAGGGGAGAGGTCGAACACGCCGCGCGTCTTGCGCGATTTGCCGATCCGATCAAACTCGCGGGCCACCTCCACCAACGATACAGATGTCTCAGCCCCCTCAGCGTGTACTCTCCCGGAAACACCCTCGGTGGCGTCAGACGGTGAGGCCAACACCCGATCCTCTGCCAAGGTCAGATCGATGGGTGCACGATCCAGCATCTCGGCCGCTGCACCCAGGATCTCCTCCCGGAGAACGTGGGTCGCTCTGCACACCGCTCCTCCCACGAAATACGTGGCCCGTGACGCGCCTTGGATGTGGCTGTCTGGTGTCCGAGCCGTGTCCGCGTTCACCACTCGTACACGGCCTCGCGGAACACCCAACGCCTCAGCCGCCATCTGAGCCATGGTGGTATTCGTGCCCTGCCCGTAGTCCGGCGCCGAACAGTAGACGACAAAACCTCCGTCCTGACTCAGCTCCGCGTGGGCCTCAATGCGCAGAGTCCCCGACTTGCCGAAACGATACCACATACCCGAAAACCCAACGCCTTTGCGGAGCCCACCAGAGCTCGAACCGGCGTTGAAGCTAGCCGCTTCCTCCAGAAGGCTTCGATACCGCGGCCGAATCGAGTCAAGCACCTCCTGGTACCCCAACGACTCGGCCACCGGGTAGCCGAGGAACGAAGTCGAAGCCTGACCGATGGCGTTCTTTCGGCGGAACTCCAGCGGGTCTTCGCCAAGGCGCTCCGCGAGCTCGTCGAGAGTGGATTCGAGGGCGAATACCGACTGCGGTGAGCCGAACCCGCGAAACTGCCCCGCTTTGGGACCATTGGTGTACACGGTCTGTGCATGGGCATCCACGGCGCGGTACTGATAAGGCCCGCCACTGGCCGTCAGCGCGTAGTTGGCTATGTACTGACCGTGGCCGTCGTAGCCCCCGGTGTTCGCGTCGACCCGAACCTTGATCCCGGTCAGGCATCCGTCAGCGGTAGCCCCCACGCGATAGCGCACCCGATAGGGGTGCCGTTTGGGCGAGGCCTCGAAGGACTCGCTGCGCGTGTAGGTAAGGCGGACCGGTGCCCGCGCGCCGTACGTTGCCAGGGCCGTCGCCACAAACGGCCATGGGTCCTGCCGACCGCCGAAAGACCCGCCGGTCGGGGGCATGATCACGCGAACTCTCTCCGTGTCGAGCTTCAGTGCCGCAGCTATATATCGGCGCTGCCAATGAGGCTGATGCGTGCCGCCCACCACCGTCAAGCGATCCTTCTCATCGAAATAGCCCAGGAGTGTCTCGCGCTCCAGCGTGGCGTGCTCCTGCCAGGTGGTGTGATACCTCGTCTCCAGAACCACATCCGACCTGTCCAAGGCCTCCTCCAGGTCCCCGTGCGCCTCAGCCTCGGTGGTTAGGATGTTGCCCTCCGGGTAGATCGACACGGCGTCTTCCGCCAGAGCTTCTTCGATGCCGAAGATGTGGGGCAGTATCTCGTACTCGGCTTCAATGGCCTCAACTCCCGCTTGAGCCCACTCCGGCGACGCAGCCACGACCAGCGCCACCGGCGCCCCCTGCATCTTGCACGTACCGTTCAAGGGCGTCAGGATCGGCTCATCGCGGCTGTAGTCGCCCAGTCCGTTCTCTCCCGGAATATCGGCCGCGGTCATAGCGCGCACCACACCTTCCAGGTCAAGCGCTCTGGTCACATCCAGCGCGACCAGTCTGGCATGGTGATGAGGGCTGCGCACGACCCTGGCGTGCAGGATACCCGACATCCTCAGATCTTCGACGTACTGGGCCCGCCCGGTCACCTTATCGACCGAATCGACCCGGGTCGCATCTCCACCAACCACCCATCGCTGAGGGGCCCCAAGCTCGCTCACGGGAGCGCGCGGATGAGAGCTTCCGGGAGTCGCCTCCGCCCGCAGGCGCGCCGCCGCCAACTCAACGGCCTCGACGATCCGCAGATAGCCCGTGCAGCGACAGAGATTTCCCGCCAGGGCCTCAAGGATCTGTCGACGGGGCGGCGCAGGCTCCCGATCGAGTAAGGCCTTGGCTGTCAACACCATCCCCGGCGCGCAGTACCCGCACTGGACTGCACCAAGCTCAACAAAGGCTTCCTGAATGGGATGCAGTGCCCCGGACTGGCCCAGCCCTTCAATGGTGACCACGTCCCGTCCGGCAGCCTTCGCCACGGGTGTCAGGCAGGAACGTACAGCAACTCCATCCAGCAGGACAGTGCACGCACCACACTCGCCCTCGTGATCGCACCCCTGCTTGGTGCCTGTTAAGCGCAGATCACGCCGCAGAACGTCGAGAAGGGATCTCGCCGGATCGCCAGCTACGGTTGTGGGTCTCCCATTCAACTGGAACGAGATGCTCATGTCACGCTCTCGTCGGACATCAGGCGGGCCGCCAACCCGTTGGTCAGAGCCCGAGCCGCGCGCCTCGGTTCGGTCGTTCCGATTGTCGGAATCCTGTTCTAACCAGTGCATTATATCAGGCCTTCGGGCTCACGTCAAAACTCGATCGGACGACGTTGAAAGCCGGGCCCGTGCACGGCTGCGCACCAGCACGCCGGTTCACTCCAGGATCCAGGTGGGTGACCAGGATTACGCACCCTATCTCCCCAACACGGGCCATCCATTATCCTCACGGAGTACTGCAAACCAGGCTAACGTGCTATAATGCGCGCTGGTTTCACCAATGCAGCTTGCAGACATAGGATACTAGAGGAGAAGGACCAGTTCGAGTATGACCGATACGTGGATTCCCAAGCGGGCGATGTTCATCTACGCCCATCCCGACGATGTCGATTTCTCGGCGGCCGCGACGGCAGCGAAGTGGGCTCGGGGCGGCAGTCAGGTGACGTACGTGATCCTAACGGACGGAAACGCCGGGAGTCACGATCCGGATATGACGAAAGAGAGGCTAGGGCAAATGCGCCGAGCCGAACAGGAGGCCGCGGCCGCGGTGGTGGGGGCCAAGGCATGTGTATTCCTCGGGTGCCAGGATGGGCTGCTGGAACCGACTCTTGCCTTACGCAAACGGTTGGTGCGCCTGATCCGAGAGCACAAGCCCGAAGCAGTGGTCTGTGGGGATCCCCGGCGCTACTTCTCGGGGAGCACATACATCAATCATCCCGACCATCGCGCTGCAGCTCGGGCTGCCGTCGAGGCCGTCTTTCCCGCCGCCGAGATGAACCTGCTCTACCCGGACCTGGTGACGGAAGGCCTCACCGGGCACAAGCCTAACTACGTCTACATCTCGACCCTCCAAGATCCTGACTATTACGTGGATGTCACTGAGACCATCGAGCTGAAGATCGAGGCCCTGCGGCAGCACCACAGCCAGCTCGGAGACTGGGACCCGGGGCCGCGGATCAGGGAACGGTGTGCGGAGCTTGGCAAGCAACTCGGGTACGAGTACGCAGAGTGCTTCCGCCGCGTTATGCTGAAGCCACTGGAGACCGAGAGGAGATGACCTTGTTATTCGAGTCTGGATACATTGGCACACTGCAGCTGCCCAACCGGATCATTCGATCCGCCACTGCCGAGCGGATGGCGGAGCCCGACGGACGGCCCAGAGTGCCGCTCCGCGACGTGTACCGCGAGCTGAGCCTGGGGGGTGTGGGCCTGATCATCACCGGGCATATGTACGTGCACCCCTCAGGTAAGGCGCATCCCGAGATGACCGGGATCCACGATGATGAGCTGATCCCTCATCTTGCCGAGCTGACGGCCACCGTCCATCAGACCGGTGGACGGATCGCCGTGCAGATCAACCATGGCGGTATGCAGTGCAGCCCGGAGACCGTCGCCGAAACCGTGGCGCCCTCGCCAATGGAGGGCAGTCTGGTGTCTAGATCTCCCCGGGAGCTGACCGCCGATGAGATCCCCGCGCTGGTTCAGGCCTACGCCGACGCGGCTCGTCGCGCCGTCCTGGCGGAGTTCGACGCCGTGCAGATCCACGGAGCGCACGGCTACTTGGTGAGCCAATTCCTCTCCCCTCTGACCAATCGTCGCACCGACAGGTGGGGAGGAGACTTCGAGGGACGGCTGAGGTTCCTGCGAGCGATCTGCGAGGCAGTTCGGGACGAGGTGGGGCCCGACTATCCGGTGTTCATCAAGCTCGGCATGGTTGACGGCGTCGATGGCGGCCTGACGCCGGCCGATGGCGTTCGGGTGGCGGCTGCCCTGGCCGACATTGGCTTGGATGGGATCGAGATCAGCGGTGGACTCGGGGGTGGAAAGAGCCTCAACACGCGTGCCGGCATCGGTTCCAAGGGAGAAGAAGCCTACTTCCGTCCCCTGGCCCAACAGGCGCGCCAGTCCACCTCGCTGCCCATCGCCCTTGTGGGCGGGTTCCGGTCGCTATCAGTGATGGAGGAGGTGCTGGAGGCAGGGGATGCGGATTTCATCTCGATGTGTCGTCCGCTGATCTGCGAGCCCGATCTGCCCAATCGGCTGCGCCAAGGGGTCCAGGAGCGGGCCTCGTGTATCTCGGGTAACCGGTGCTGGCCCGAGCGACCCGGTGCGGGTATTGGGTGCCATTGTCCGGTCGAATAGCCCAGGCGGGCAGGAACTTGACGAACAATAGCGCGGCCAAAGGTGGGATCGAGCCGTCGCGAGCATCTTTCTCAGTATCTGCCGCAGGCGCAGCCCGGGAAGGATAATACCCAACATGCCAAGGCCAAGGCTCCGGCTTCTGATGGTAATCGTGTTGTCGATCACGGCTGTGGGCTGCCAGATCCTGGCAGACCGAGCCCCGGCGTCTCCAGTTCCCGCCGATCCCACCGCAACGCGCCGTGTCGAACCCAGCGCTACCCCCACTCCACCCGCGCCGACAGTGACCGCCACCTGGACGCCGACGCCTGCCCCGACGCCGACGTCGGCACCCGTCGAGCTGCTGGCCGAGGCAGAGCGGTCTATGCACAACGGCGACTATCGCAGTGCCGCGGCAGCGTTCCGGTCCCTCCTGGCCCGCCCCCTGGACGACGCGACGCGCGCTCGATCTCTCTGGGGGCTGGGCAGCGCCCTTCTGCGCGCTCACTCCTACCCGGAGGCCGGCGATGCTTTCCAGCAGCTGCGCGCTGACCATCCTCAGAGCGACTTGGCGCACGACGCTGCCCTCCTGCTGGGCGACGCTCTCTTGGGGGCCCGGGACCCCCTCGGGGCAGCAGACGCGTACCGCACGTATCTGGAACCGGGCACCGTCATCGCGCCTTACGTGAACCGATCGCTGGGCGACGCCTATCGGGCCGGCGGTGAGTACCCGCAGGCGGTTGAGGCCTACCGTAGGGCGCTTGCGGAGGCTCCGGTCCGCTCGCTTGAGCTCGATGCCCGTGAGAAGCTGGCTCTGAGTTATGCGGCCCTGGGGGACACCGCAGCCGCGATGGCCCA
>SKQX01000131.1 GCA_007118795.1 Thermoflexales bacterium
AGCTTGTAGTCGGGAAACGCGGCGCGAATCCTCTCCCGCGAGCTGCCGGTGAAGGTCTCGTCGGCTTGGACTTGCTCGTGGACATCCATCCAGACCTCGGGTTCTAGCCCAAAGGCTTCCCTGAGCGGGCTCGCCGTCTCCAAAGCCCGCCACATGGGGCTCGTGTAGAGGGTTGTCACGGCGCGCTCGGCTATGATGGCGCGCTCCCTCCCGCTTTTCAGGAACTCAGCGAGTAGGCGTGCCTGACGCTTTCCAAGCTCAGTGAGACCGGGGTCCAAGACCCGCTCATTGGGATGATCGGCGATCTGATTGGTCGACTGGGCGTGTCGTATCAGGTATAGCTCCAAGGGATGACCTCCGGATTCCGGTATCAGGGCGCTTGGACTTGAGAGGTGGCGCATCTAAGGTTCAGCGGCCAGCAGTGCCATCGCCTGGGCTACCAGCGCCGTGCGGTCGAGTCTCGAGACCCATCCGTTCCGCGCGATGCGCAGCGTGCTGGAGGCTCGGTAGAAGCGCGCGCGATCCACAAGGGCTTCGCCATCCCAGGAGACGGGGAGCGCGCTGCAATAGGCACCGACCATGTGCGCCACAAACGGTTGAGCCTCTACCACGCTCCCGCCGTGCTGGTTGACACTGTGAGTGATCTCTGCCATCAACCTTCCCAGGTCGGAAGCGGGATCTCCCCGGTCCAGCCGTTCCCAATCGACGACCACCACCTTTGCGTCCTCAGACAGGATGAAGTTCGTGGTGGTCGCATCTCCGTGGATAAGGGTAGGTGTAAAGCTCCTCATCAGCGGCTGCGCCGCCCAGCGGTCGATCAAGCGGTCCACGCCGTCCCGGGCGATCGGATCCTGCTGGAGCACACCGTATTCTGCCAGCTGTTCGACGACCCCGTGCGCGTACTCGACTGCCGGGTCGAAATTCGGGTCGGCATCCGATTGCGCGCTTTGAGTGTGGAGCCGGGCCAAGAACTGCGCGGCGTGGTCCAGCGAAGCGGTGAGCCTGCCAGGTTGGCTCTGACGAACCGCGATGACGTCTTCGAGTCGCAGGCCGTGGAGGTACTCCAGGAAGAGCACACCACGCCACAGCCCCAGGGGTCTAACCACGCGGAAGTCAGGCGTGTCCACGCCCGTCGCCTTGGCCCGCTGCAGGCAGCGCAACTCGCGAGCCGCGTGCTTCTGGGCCGAAGAACCCGTCTTGGCCGCATAGAACTTGGCGACCAGGGCCCACCGGGTAACCTCCTCACGGTAGATATAGGCAGCCTGGGAAAGCCTGGCCGTGGCCCAAGATGTCGGGGGCTCGGGACGACCCCACAGGGTATCGGCTACATGTCGAACCACGGGATCGCTGGCCGGTAGGGTGAGCCAGTTTCCGCGCTGAATGTCCGGCACCTCCGCCGGCGGTTCAAGAGGCGGAGCTTCGTGTCCATCCACGGGCATCTGTTCGCTTGCCGGACGGGCCCGTCGGCATCGGGCCCGCGCGGAGTCCCGGTCACGGGGGGCCGGCTCTTTCGGTCTCGATTTCATTCCTGCGGTTCCAGCTCTCAAGGGCCAACGGTACCGTGCCCGGGATCGGGCCCAGAAGGTGTGCCAACGAAGGCCTCGGAGGTCCCTCTGGAGCGGACCGCGATCTTATCCCTGTTTCTCAGAGGCCGTTCCATCTCGCGTCGACTCTGGGGATTCTACCGCAGGAGCAGGATTTGGCAATCCCCGGCCAGCACCAGAGGATGTGGTTGTCCACCGGGTCTCAGGAAAGCTCCCCCGTCGTCTTGACGCGCCACTGGGGGCGGCGAGTCGCCCCGGTTGCCAGCGGTCGCCTGGCACCACAACAGAACTAGCGATTCCAGGTTCGGACTCGCACGCTCCGGCTGAGTGACAACGGGGTTATGTGACGACCCGGAGTTCGACCTCCCTGGGCCGCCGTGATCCGGCGGTTGCGGGTTCAGGGTTGACAAAACCGCTGCGTTCACGTAGTATTGGCGGACGGGTGAGTTGACTCACGTGTGAATACAACCACGTCTGAGTCAGATCGCCCTGGAGTTGAGTCACGCGTGACTTCAGGAGAGGGTGGGGAGAGATAGACAGGTCTTTCTGCCGGCAGTCTCTACAAGATTGAGTTTGTCTGGGGAGGTTTCAATGCCCTATCGAGATACTTGGGCGACTTGTGAGGTGTGCGGAAACCAGTTCATCTTCACTGTGGAGGAGCAGAGACGGCTCGACAAGTTGGGGCTGGAGGTGGAGCCGACCACCTGCCCGGACCACCGAGGTGCGGAAGAGCTGGAAACGGGACCGCAGCAAGGTGTGGTGAAGTGGTACGAGCCGAAGAAACGGTACGGTTTCATCACCATGCGGACAGGTGACGACATCTTCTTCCACCGGAACGCGATTGCAGAGGGGAGAGAGGAGGACTTCACTGAGGGTGCGACGGTCAGCTTCGAGGTTACCGAATCTGATAAGGGGCCTGAGGCGGCCAACGTGGTGCTCGTAGAATCGGAATAGGGGAGCGCACGCCGGTGTCGAGCGGCTCCGAGCACGGGTGTACAGCTCGGAGTTGGCTCCCTCTTCCTGTTCTTAGATCTTCCTTTCCGATGGGAACTGGATCGTCGGACGGATCACTGGAGAGAGCAGAGCGCGACGCATCCGTCGTTGAGACGAGACGTTTGTCCTAGACTGGTGTGCCCGGAATGGGGCGCCCGCCTTCGTCCCGCCAGTCAGGGGTTATGAGTACTGAGTGACCGACCGGGATCGGCGGCTGAGGTTTGCCGTCGGCGGAACTCAAAAAAAGGAGACAGGCAGGACCAGGAACGGTCCTGCCTGATTACTGCCGGCCTAACTGCCGGTTGTCTGTCGAGGTCTACTTCTTCTTGACCTCGATGGTCTTTGGCTTGCTCTCCTCCGCTTTGGGCAGTGTAAGGGTGAGCACGCCATTTTCGAACACAGCCTCGGCCTCGTCCGTGTTGATCGGCACGTTTAACGTGAGCGTTCTGGAGAAGGGGCCGTAGGCTCGCTCCTGGAACAAGTAGTCGACGTTTTCCAGAGGGCGGCGCAACTCCCCTTGAATGGTCAGACGATCACCGTCAATGCTTATGTCAACCTCCTCGGGGGTCAGCCCAGGGAGCGAGGCAACAATGACGATCTCCTCCGGGGTAGTGTAGACGTCCAGCGGCAACCGCAGTCGTCGCTCCGGCTGCATTTCGGTGCCGCGCTGACCGCGGTGCACGAAGCTCTCCTCCAGCAGCTCGTCCATTGCCTCACGCAAGGTTCTCATCTCGCGCAAAGGGCTCAGATTTGTGATGCTCAT